>CAZYJA010000127.1:0-2469 GCA_964647245.1 uncultured Syntrophomonas sp.
TGTAAATAATGGGCTAACGGGTATTTTTTATCCATTGTTACTGCAAAACTCAGGATATAATGCAACAATACGTAAAATATGTCAACAAAAATTTTTTTCTTTTAATGAACCGAAATATCCCCAGCGCATCAAAACCTTATTGGCTAGTTTTGATAACTTTCTGTTTTACTTAGATTATGATTTTCACATAGCAGAAGTGCGTTAAGGTAGTCCATTTCAAAATCTTAATTCGTTTTTATTTCCCTAATCCCTGCCATACCGGTAAAAAAAAGAGTTTCATGACGGGCGAGCCATGAAACTCCTTTATATTTATTTATAGATAAATTAATTGCCGGCGATGGTAATCGCAAAATCAGGGCAGATCATCAGACATCTGAGACAACCTACGCATTTATCCGTATTTACGGCTTGCATTGGTTGGTAGCCCTGGGCATTGAAAGTGTCGGTAGCCTTACCGGTGTTAACCTGTTCTAAAAAAGTCACCCCATCGATAATGGGCGCGGAGGCATCAGTGGGTAGACAGACACACCGGATATTGTTTTAGTTTCGGTGAATGTTAATAACACCATTTAAAGTAAAAAGTATGTTTTTTTTTGCACAAATATATATTTTATGAATTTCAATAATGGACTTAGTTTCCGAGAACAGTCTCCTGCCCTTTCTGGGTAAAGGTTACTACTCTGGTTGCGGCGGTTTTCGTTTTGGCACTGAACCGGCTAACCATAGCATAATCATCCCAAAAGTGCATGGGAATTAAATAACGGGGTTTTACTTCACTGATGAACAGCTCTGCCCCCAGGCCATGGTGGGGCTTTAGTCTGGGATCAACCGGAAAGAATGCGATATCTATCGGTTCACCTTTTATTTTAGCTATTTCTGATTTAAACTCGATCTCTGCCCTCTTTATTTCTTCCGGTATATCCCCGGCCCAATGCCACCAGTTTAGATCTCCGGCATGAAATATGTTGGCTCCACCACATTTAACTAAGAAAGCAACCCCCTCATCAGTTGAAGTGTAGGCTTTAACTTTTATATCATTGATTTGGATCTCTTCATAGGGAGAAATGAAGGTGATGTTCCCAGGGGCGAGGGGAATACTCTGGTCCCCACCAATATCATTGCTGAGGATGTATTGGATACCTGGCAATTCTATCTGCCATCCAAATATTGCGGGGTTGAAATGGTCGGGATGGATGTGGGAACAAAATACGTAGGTTGGTTTGTCTTTAAACTCGAGGGAACCCTGATAGAAATCAAAGATCAAACGGCATTGGTCGGTTTCTACCTCAAAGCCACTATGATATATATATTTCACTTTAATGTTTAGCTGCTGCATTCATACACCTCTTTCTAATTTGTGGTAGCTAGTCCCATTCTTGCCAAATCTCAGGGTGGAAACCCACCGTAGCTTTATTACCATTACGTACTATAGGTGTTTTATAAAGCTCAGTATGATTGAGGAGAATTTCCTCTCTCATACTCATAGATCCAATCTGGTTCAGGTTTAAGCTGGTATATGCTTTGACTTTATCGTTAATCAAGTTATTAAGCCCTATAGATTTTTTTACGCTCTGCAGTTCGCCTTTGCTTAAGCTCTTTTGCTTTAAGTCGATAAATTGATATTTTATGTTTCTTTCCTTAAAGTACCTTTCGGCTTTCTGGGTGTCAAAACATTTCTTTACCCCAAATATTTGTATATTCATGCTTGTTCTCACCTCACCAGTATGTTTACCACTAGTATATCTCAATGTCATTGAACTGGTATACGCAGCTTTATAAATACTTAAACCTTCATTTCTGGCCTCAGTCATATGCCAGCTTAATAACCCCCTCGTCTGTTGATCTCCGCATCAACAGATTAGTACCTATGATAATCATACCCATCCAGATCCCCTACTCTAAGCCGAAGGCTATGCCTAGCAGACTTGAGAAAATGATATCAATAGCAATCGTTGACCTTTTCGGTGGATTAGCATATATTGTTATTACTAGGAAATAGCGATAGCTAAAGTACTGGTAGATACCCTGAAACTAGGGGATGTAAAAGAAGACCGTTTCCAAATTCGTTACTATTTCCCGACAGTCATACCATGCAGGGTGTTGCTGTAAGAATCCCAGTGTTAATTGTAAGGTTTTAAGCTTAAACAGTAACTTAGGGCAAGGGTTAGTAAGTCAGAGTTTGGAAAATGGCGACTTTTTCCGGGGCTGTTCTGATTATCGAACGATATTATGGATTAGCCAGCAAATCCCCGCAAATGGTTGGACCTTGATAATCAGCGTCAGTTGATCAATTAACCACAACCAGATGTTATCAGGGTAAATTACAAAAGGAGGTACTGCTTGATTGACCAGTACCGCACCAAAGTAAGGGACCAACTCTACGATGTAGTTGGTCCCTTACTATTTTCTGTTTCCGTATTTACTTACTCAGGATTGCCTCTATGTAGCGGTCTCTTCCCCCTGACTGCT
>CAZYJA010000127.1:2569-7998 GCA_964647245.1 uncultured Syntrophomonas sp.
TCTGTTTAAAATAAATCCTTTTCTTAGACTCTATTTCCGAAAAATCAATAGGTCTTTTTAGGCTTTTTTTCTGGGGCAATCGAAGTAGATTTGGGAACACTAGTGGTCTTTTCAGCTTTTTTCTTCTTCTCTTCCTTCTTCTTAGGACTCTTATCTCCCATAGTAGTTACCTCCAATCACATATTAGTATTAGTATACTCTCTTCAGGAATTGGCTGCCAATGGTTGTATAATACGCTCTACCTTTTAGGGCAGAGCATAATTATATTGTTTCTTCATCGATTCCCTGGACATGATGCGGAGGCGTCAGGGTGACAAATTTGAATCCACGGGATTTTAATTCTTTAATGATGACAGGTAAGGCGTTTACGGTTACCTGGGTCTCGTGCAGGTCATAAATCGATCGGGATGGATCGGTGCTGAAAACATAGCGTATTATTTCGTCAGGATTTGGTGCCTTCCAGTCTTTAGGATCTTTATTCCAAAGAACCATGGTCATCCCATGGGCCGCTAGAATCTCTTTGGTATGTTTATTATAACTCCCGTAAGGAGGGCGAAATAATGTTATCTTATGATCAGGCGAACTGGATGCCTCAATACATGAGAGTATTTCCTGTTCCTGTACCAACTTTGATAAATTGTTCATGTTGACATGAGATTTGGAATGCCAGCCCACTACTGACCCCTGGTTGATTACTTTCGCAACTGCCTCGGGGTATTGCTCTACCTGTTTACCTATGAAGAAAAAGGTGGCCTTAATTTCATGCTGCCGAAGTATATCTAATATCCGCATAGTGTTTGGAGAAGGTCCATCATCAAATGTCAGGGCTACCTCACCGCTCTTTACGGAAAAAATAATTGATCCCGCCTCCAGCTGGTTGTCGATACCGTCTTCCGGGTCAAAAGTGCTGACAGGCAGAGCGACATTTTCCATTACCTTCATCTCATGCTCATAGCTGCCAGTAGCATCTCCCTGGCCATCCCCAAATGCACCGGGCGTTATTAATATAAATATAAAACAGCACAAAGCAATTAGGACTGACCTTATTCCCAGTATTGAGGGTGACGGTGATTTGGTTTTTATTTCGTAACCCGGGGCTAAACCTACAATATCTTCGATTCCAGAATCATTGCGCAGGTTGTTCAATAATACTTGAAACTCGGTCGAGCACTGAAATGTGAAGGTACTTTGCTTCCCATAGGTATTCCAAATAACGTGTTCCTTGCCCGGCTCAGGACAGCTGCTTAAGGATAAACTGCATTCCAAGCCCTCTGCTCCCAGGCTCAGTAGTTCTGGTGAGGCGACTTCCTTTAGGTTCTCATACGTAATAGGGTCAAGCTCGCATCTTAAACACCGTGGATTTCCACCGGCATTCTTAACTTTGATATCCATAAAGCAAGATTGTTCTTCAAACAAAGCAACAATTTGCATGGATGGGATGCTTGGTTCTGTCATAACTTCATTCCTAACTAGCCAATATTCAATTTATTCTCTTCCTGGACCGGCTTTGATTCTGATTTTAAGGGATTCAGAATCACAAACTGGTTGGTAAAAGCAGTAATCTGTTTTACCAGGTTTTTATTGTCTTCCAGTACCTTTTGGTATTGAGCCTGGGTATGATTGTGTTGGGCTTTTTCTTCTCTTAACATATCTTGGAGTCTAAATTGTTCCTGGGCAGCATCAGACCTCAATATACGCAAGTCAGCATCCACTGTCTCAAAGTTCAATTGCCATTCTCGCGATTGCTGCAGCAGCCTTTCCCGCTCTTCATTATGTTCAATCTTAGCCTGCTTGAATTTCTCACTTAATTCCTCAAATTGACGCTGCTGCTCCGAATAACTGCTGCCCAGACTGGCTAATTTCTGGTCTCGCTTCTCTATTGCGGCGAACAAATCTTTCTTCTCTTGCATATGGGTGTTATTAGCAACTTTGGAATCCACTATTTGGCTCTTTAAGTCGGTTATAAGGCTCAACATTCGGCGCCGTTCATCTATGAGGGTTACCACCGAAAACAAGGCTTTAGCTGAAAGAGCGTCTTCGACATCCTTCTCCTTTACACTTTTGGGATCAAGGGTGCTATCTTCTGTCTTTTCTGCTTCTGGTTCAGGGAGGGGTTGGACAACTGACACGTTATTAGTTTTCTCACTATTGCCCTCTCCAAATAAATACTGCAAAATTCCCAACTAATACTCCCCCTTTAATTAAATCGTTCTTACCTGTGAAATGACTGCCTAATCTGCTCGTAATTAAAGATGTTACTCAAACCTTGACCCTATGCGTAGGCTAATCTTATCTTTTGCATCCGGGATTAAACCTCAACTTCCTATTGGCCCAATGGTAATAGGATACACAATTTGTCATTATTTTCATATTGTTTCCCCTAATGCTAATTATACAAGTAATTTCGTGGAATAATCTACCCATTTCAATAAAGAAATCATCGAAAAACAACCTCGATAAATAGTGCCAAGGCAGGTATAAATATATTTAGTTTATGCAAATTGGGAAGAATATGTTTAGGGTTGGAGGTGACTAGATTGGCTATTGGCTACGCTTGCATAGCCCGGGGAATTCGTGATAGCGGGATGCGAAGTTGTACTCTTAAAAATGCCAGTGCGAAACGGTTGGACCAGATTATAGAAGTTAATTTGGAGACCCTGTCCAGAATCTTAGATTATAATACTCGTCAAGGGATAACTCTGTTTCGTATAAGTTCAGATATCATACCCCTCGGTTCTCATTCCATCAATCAAAATCATTGGTGGAAAGACCACGCTAGAACTCTTCAGCAACTGGGAAATAAGATAAGGTGTACCGGCATGCGGGTCTCTATGCATCCTGGTCAGTACACGGTTTTGAATGCTCTGGATCACAATATCGTTGAGCGCTCGGTAACTGATCTTGAATACCATGCTCGCTTTCTTGATACCCTGGGAATTAATAGCCAGCATAAAATTATCCTCCATACCGGCGGTCACTACGGAGACCCCAAATCATCGCTGACTCGCTTCCGCAATAACTTCAAGCTCCTGTCTGAAAAGGTCCAGCGGCGACTGGTAATCGAGAATGATGAGAAATTTGATATAGCCCAGGTGCTCGACCTGGCAAGCACTCTCGGGATTCCAGTAGCTTTTGATGTATTCCACCATAAATGTCACCCCTCCCCCCAAGATGAGACCCTCTATTACTGGTTGGAACAATCCCGGTCCACCTGGAAGGTAAGGGATGGGATACAGAAAATTCATTATTCCCAGCAGGAACCAGGATTACGCATTGGAGCCCATTCCCACCATATAGAACTTCAGCCATTCCTGGATTTCTATCAGAATCTCCCCCGTCGACCCCTGGACATAATGCTGGAAGTTAAGGACAAGGACCTGTCAGCCCTAAAGTGCATTTATTCATTAGAACCTGGTACCCCGCGACACTTGGTGAAGGAAGAGTGGGCACGTTACAAATACCTGGTTATGGAGCACTCACCCGAGCATTACCAGGCTATGGAAAAACTCTTTGATCCAATGCGCCCGCTTGACTCCAAACAGTTCTACCTAATAGTTGAGGCAGCTTTGAAAATTATTCCGACCCGAGAACAGGCTTGGCACACCGCCCAGCATATCTTAAAATGCTGCAAAAACATGGCAAGCCCCAAAGAAATGAGCCGCTGGCATGAAATGGAACACCAGTATGGGTGTGGCGAGATTGACCGAATTAAACTCAAAATATTTCTCGAACGAATGGCGCGGAAATATGACCAACAGTATCTATTAAATTCGTATTACTTCGTTCTGGATTAGGTTCAGGACATCTAGCATTGTGCCGGTTACAATAGTTGGCTTAGGAAATCGGGTAGTTTTTGTTTATGCTAAATATGTAGGGGCCACAGGTAAAGAGTAATAATGGCATCATCACTTTTTGGTCTGCAGATTATGGTAACCCTTAATTTCACGCGCCTCTTTCAGGGAGGATTCCGCAGGGTATATAATGAACTGTAAAGGCTTCACCGCACATTTGCACCTTAAGTTCTCCCTTTTTCGAGACAGTATGATGAGAGCGCAGATTCACCTTCTCCCTCTGCAATGATTCCATCTATAAACTCTTTACCCCAATAGCCAAGCAAAGGATCGACTAATTTTTCGGAATTCCGGACTCACAAGGTACATTAATCTGACATTTTCCGCAGCCATACCTGGGACGGTATTTCTCAAGGGTTTTACCCAAATACTCTGAACAAATCTGGTGGTTCTTGCCCTCTTCTATGGATATTGCATTTGCTGGACAATTTTTGGCACATTTACCGCACATGGAACAATATTCCTTGAGGTTTCCGTACGGTCTTAGATCTGCCGGAAGGTCTAAGGCTGTAATTAAGCTGCCAAATCTTCCTGCCAGGCCACTTCGAGTGATAAGAGCTTTAGAAAGCCCGAATGTCCCCAGTCCACATACAAAAGCGGCGTGTCTCTCTGACCAATTACTTGTATATAACCCTTCTGCACCGGGCAAGTCGTTATTATTCAATCCAGTTTTGGCCAGGAACCTTTTATCCAAAGACGGTACCAGGCTATCATATCCAGCCTTGATCAATTCTGACTGCAAATGGAGACCCAGCTTGTTCAAGAAAAACTGACCTTCTGCGAACCCATCCAGCCATTCTTCTGAAGGCCAGTACGGATCGATGCTGTTGCCCTTTCTTATCTCCTGGCTAAACGGCAAAAAATAGCTGACAATAGTATTTGCTTCAGGCAACCACTGCCGGGGCGTCAGATAATGTTCGCCAATTACCGTAGGGTCTTTAAACTTTGTAAAATATTCATCATCAGCCGCACCAAAGGCAAAAACAGGCCTTGCAAATATTCTCACTTCCCTTACTGTTTTGGAAGTGAAAGTTTGCTTTAAATAGTTTTCCTCTGAGTTTACAACATAGTGTTCACCGATTTTTATGAGGTCTTGCTTTTTGATTGTCCTCCCTCCCTTCTTACCTATGCTCAAACTTAGACTCTAATGGGATTTTTAAACATTGGGAATCTTTTAGCCTCGTTATATAAAATATACTACGGGAAACACTATTTGTTAAATTGATAGTTGCGATATATTCTATTACAAAATATAATACGAATAAAAGGCGTGTTTCCCATGGATATAAAACATTTAAAGACTTTCTCTACCATAGCTGAAATCGGCAATTTCAGTCATGCATCACAAATATTGGGGTATGCTCAGCCTACGGTTTCAACTCATATTAAGTTATTGGAAAAAGAACTGAATGTCAGGCTGTTTGAAAGACTGGCCCATAAAGTTATCCTGACCCAGGAAGGACAGCGCTTACTGCACTATGCTGAGAACATACTGAAACTATCCTATGAAGCGGTCGAGGCTATCTCTGCCAATGATGCTGTAGCCGGTAAAATAACCATAGGGGCCAATGAATCATT
>CAZYJA010000128.1:0-262 GCA_964647245.1 uncultured Syntrophomonas sp.
CCCGGATGGCTTCCATGCCGGATTTCTGGTACATCAGCATGCGGCGGACGTCTTCGTGTTCAATGATCCTGACACTGGGACCCTTAGGATCGGTCGATTTTTTGCTCTGTACGCGTACTTTGGTGTATTCCAGTGCTGCGTAGTAGGCAGAAGTGATGCATCCCAGGGTGAACAAACCGGTGTTCAAACGTTCTTCGTTCATATATGCAAACATTTGCTTCATCCCTATGCCCTTGCCATCGACCACTTCTTTTTCGCCTAC
>CAZYJA010000128.1:272-7958 GCA_964647245.1 uncultured Syntrophomonas sp.
GTCGTTTTCACCCATGGCCAGAGTAAGAGTGGAGGAACCGTGGATACCCATCTTGTGCTCGATGCCGACGGTGGTCACATCATTCCATTTGCCCATGGAGCCATCTTCGTTGACCCAGAACTTGGGCACGATGAACAGGGAGATGCCGGCGGTGCCTTCTTTAGCACCCGGGGTCTTGGCCAACATCAAATGGATAATGTTTTCTGCCAGGTCATGATCGCCGGAGGTAATAAAGCATTTAGTGCCTTTAAGTTTATATAGGTGAGGAGTATCGGTAGGGAATGCCTTGGAGGCAACTGCACCTACCTCGGAGCCTGCACCAGGTTCAGTCAGACCCATGGTACCGCCCCATTCACCGGTGTACATCTTGGGCAGGAACAGATCCTGTTGTTTTTGGGTGCCATAGTCCTGAAGCACAGTGGTAGCGCCCTGGGTCAGACACCAGAACATCACTATCGACGCAGATGCGGCCGACTGCATTTCCAGAATTGGAGCATACCAGGATAGGGGAATCTTGCCGTCGCCACGGAATCCGAATTGGGGTCCCAACTCCGCATCTACAACCGTTTTATAGACAGCTTTGAAAGAATCGGGGGTTACAACGGCTTTCTCTTCCCCGCCCACAAATGTCGCCCCGATTTCATCGGCATCTTTGTTAGCTGGGCAGATAACGTCACGACAGATTTTGAAGTTAACATCAAGGAAGTTATCAATGTCATCGATTCCATAATACTCATTGTAAGCGTCTAGGGACAAGAGTGTGTTCATGTCGAGCCATTCTTTGATCACGAATTTAATGTCACGGGTATTAAGTAGAAAATTACTATGTGGCAAAACAATTCCTCCTAAAAATATAAATTAAGTTTGACTATCTATAAATAAAGTTGAGCTATGCATTCTGCATCTTCTCAACGTTTTTTATATATTGTGAATCTTTCAGTTTATTATGCAATATACATGCCAATCTACTTTTACCCTGCATTTTGTAGCTTGATGTACCAAAGCAAACGCCCCAAAATAGGGCGTTTCGTAATATTCTTATTTCCATGACCGAGATGGGTATAGAGACAATAATATGTCCCAATGTTGTTGTGCATTTGTACAATGGTATGACATAGTTGACAACCTTAGTAGAAATTCCTAATTGGTAATGTTATAGTTCTTCATCTTCCTATAAAGAGTATTACGTGATATACCCAGGTCGGCAGAAGCCCGGCTAATATTACCCGCATGCAAATCCAATGCCCTAACTATGCTCTCCTTCTCTTGCTCCAGCGCATGGAGCTTCCTGGCACTTCGATTAGATAATCCGCTGCCACTAGTCCCCGCATTACCAGGCAGTAATTCCCAGGCATCCCGGTTATGTCCGACCGCCATATTTACAATTTCGCGCGGCAGATGTTCAATGGTAATACGACGATCCTCAACTACCAGCAGTATCCTTTCTACCACATTTTGCATTTCCCGAATATTTCCTGGCCAATCGTAATTCTCCAGGCATTTAACCACCGCGGGATCAATAGAAGTTATAAACTTGTTAAATCTGGATGACATCTCATTTAAGAAATGCTTAAAGAGCAATTTAATGTCATCTCGTCTTTCTCTTAAAGGGGGAATAACAATTTGGACTACATTTAGCCGATAGTAGAGGTCGGCCCTAAAACTACCTTGTTCTACCAATCCTAACAAGTCCTTATTGGTTGCCGCTATTATTCGAACATCGACGTTTATCAGGCTATCACCTCCGACTCTTAAGATAGCTTTCTCCTGTATGGCTCTCAGGAGAATAGCTTGCTGTTCCAGAGGCATATCACCGATCTCATCCAGTAATAGGGTCCCTTTATTAGCCAGTTCAAATTTTCCTGGTCTGCCCCCGCGCCTGGCTCCCGTGAAGGCTCCTTCCACATAACCAAATAGCTCACTGCCGACTAATTCCCTCGGTAGAGCCGCACAATTAATGGCCACAAAAGGTCCTTTATTGCGCAAGCTGCCGTTGTGAATAGCCTGAGCAAATACTTCCTTGCCGGTACCGCTTTCAGCCTGTAAAAGAACCGTGGAATTGTTGGCTCCGGCCATCATGGCCAACCGGATAGATTTTTTTAGTTGTTTGTCTTCCCCCAGGATGGAATCAAAATTAAAAGTGGCCTGAGCGCCAGTAAAACTATTCACCAATTGTTGCACCTGGGCTATGGTTCTAAGGATTACAGTTGCCCCGGTAACCCTTTTATGTTCGTCAAATATGGGTATACCCGAGGCCGAAGCATGGATTTTGCCTTTTTTGCCATCAAGTAAGATTTCCCTATCATAAAATGGCTCTCCAGTCTGTAAGAGATATAAGGTCTTGGGGGCTTTGCCACTGAAAAGATCCACCACATGAACCCCTATTAATTCCTCGTTAGAATGACCAATAATGTGTTGAGCCGCCGGGTTAAACTGTCTAACCAAGCCATCAGCATCCAATACAATAACCCCATCTGACATCGAATAGAAAACATTGGTTAATTCCTCATGAACGTTCCGCAACGCTTGTTGATCTTTGCGTAATTCCTTTTCCTGATACAGGAAACAGTTTTCAACTTTATTTAGACCGTTGAATACCGCTACCGCCATCTGGTAACAGGAGTTATAGCCACAGGCAGCACAATTCCTGAAGTCCCTTTCATCTTGCTTGTGCATTTCCTTATAAATTGTTTGCAATTCACTGTCAGAAGGTATATTAATTTCCTTCTGGCATGACAAATCCCGATAGTTTTTATATTCAAAGTTATGGGTCTGTATAACTCCAGCCAGAAATTCATCTAACTTTTGGTTGGTCTCTGCATCAGTTATGCTCGCTTCGGACCTGGTAGCCACTGCATATTCAATTTCTCCAATTGATTTATTGATGCATCCAACTCCCATATTACATCCCTTGTCACAACTCAATATGTCAACCAATAAAGGCAGATGTTCACTGCCCTTCTTAATTGCCCTGGATAGACTTGGCAAGTAATTATCGAATATGATTGGGCCTTCTACTCTGGCTATTGAACTGGGTAGAATTTCGGGATAGTGGTAAAGATATGATTCTTTGAGTCCACCAGGGGTCGAAAAATTAGTCGCAATTCCTGCCGGAACTACATTGTCAAATTCTCCGTCTTCTAATAATTGCAAATCAATATTATTTTCTTGCATGATTCTACTAATTGATTGGTAGGTAACATTGTATTTGACAACCTTACTTTCATAGAATTCTCTGCGCTTGGCCAGACATGGAGAAATAAAAGCCAATTCCGCATCGGGATGCAATGATCGCACGTAAACGGCCAGATTGTAAACTGGGCTGCCTATAGGAGCCAGGTGTTCGATGAGTCCGGGATAATTTATCTCGATAAACATCACCACCGCAGGACAAGGCGTAGCTATAACGGGAGTCTTAACCGTACCGTTTTTGATTGCCTCATGATAACTGGCAACTGTGATTTCTGCCCCCAATGATACATCATATACCTTTTTTATTCCCAGCTGTTTTAAACCCGTAATCAGCTTTTTGAGGTTAAAATTGCTCTGGGCTGACGGTGCAACCAGGGCTACGATTTCGTGATCGGGCAGATTAGCTTCGAATAGGGAAGCATCATCGATGGCAAAGCGGGCACTCTTTTCCGCTATCCCGCCATGGCTTTTAATACACGCTTCAACGCAGCGACCGCAACCTATACACAAATTATTGTTAAACTTGACGACATCCCCACTTCCATTACTGCAGACCTTGATTGGACAAACTGCTATACACTGATGACAATTAATACAGTTTTCCTCTCTAACCCCAACTACTACAGTCAAGTTTTCCATACTACCTCACCCCCTGCTGTTTGCTGGCAGCAAATCCTTTATCATTCGCTCAAAACGCACTATTGGAATACATATTGTATAAAACCATCCCATGCCAAACCCCTTTTCCTTTAGTAGGGCTGTTAATAAGGCTTGTTCAACAATCATGTTACACCTTGATTATAAAGCAAAAGTCAGCCCGAAGACTACTGTAAATAATAGTATTTAGGCCTCATCCGTTCTTTTTGTGTTACAAGGTTGTTATATTTGTGTGCTGTTACTATATCATATTAGCATATTTAATTCGTTCGAAGCCTAAACAAGGCCTACCTCGAATGGATTTAGCTTAAAACTACCCCCTAACTACAAGAACAGTGGTTTCGATAATCGAAACCACTGTTCTTTGATCCCCACTTAGATAACTTATGGTCAGCATAAAAAGTGAGATTATTAAGTTCGTTATTGGATATAAATATATTTTCTATTCTAGTGTTCTGCTAATCTAGGTCCCCTAAACGTAGTGGTGTGCTTGGTTTTAGGCTCGGTCTTGATATTTAAGACCATTTTCAGATCACCCAGCGGAGAATACCGAAGTAAGGCAGTAGCTAACTCAATGGTCCCTACAGTTCCACAAATCGCACCCATCCAACCAGTAACCAGGCCGCTTCCGGAAAGAATAAAACAAGCCAAACATACGATGTACCGGGTAATGACGCCATTTCTACTTAACATGCAAATCACTCACTTTCTTTTAATATTGTTGTTGTACGATGCAAACATTTATTTTAGACTGGTTGTAATAGGGCCTTTCTGATGCCAATCAATTCGTTAAAAGCATCCTTTATTTCTTCGTCCTTAAATAGCTTGCATAGGACCGTATACAGCGCAATGATATTGTTGTTAATCGATTCATCTAAATCACTGGCACTTATATCACCCTTGGCCGTCATTTTCATTAAAACATCCAACTGGTACAAAAAGTTGGCCATGACTCGATTGAAGAAGGGCTGCAGCTCCTTGGCTAACTGCTCTGACACCGGAGGCTCAATAATAGCTCCACCGTTATTATAGAACCATCCTAATAACCGATTTAAATTCTCATTAACCAATTTTTCTATTTCTTCCTTACCTTCCAACTGTTTTAAGGCCAGCGTTGTGAACACTGTTTGCTTGGAACCCTTACTCATCCCATCTAATTCCAGATATACAGCCCCGATATAATACTGAATTCTAACGCCCAGAGAATAGACATCATCCACACTGCGAGGACAAGGTTCCAGATTGACTAATTCATCAGAAGTCCGGTTACTCATTTTGCGCTCGCGTAGATTTTTCAGTTCTACTTTTTTGGTCTTCTTCTTATTGTAGGTCCGATTAGGTTGCTCTACTACCTGCAATACCTTAGCTTCATTCATATCTATCATCGCCCTTTCTTCCCCATATCTCTTCATTAGGAACAGTTTATTACCATTATCTACGACCAATGCCTGGGGTTTGTTTACTCTCATCCATATCTATCGCAATTAGCATGCCAACTTTGCAAATAGCCCCCAACAAATATTATTGATTCTCTAGAACCCAGCACTGACCATAGTTACTAATCGTAGTTTTAATTAGTAATCCCATTTTTGTAGCCACACGCCCAGCACAATTTGTGTTAACAGTGTAACGTCATTGCGTGTCGCGATAATTTTTGTGACACTCTTGACACACACGAGACAGTTTCATTACACTTAATGCTCATGCGATGTATATATGCGTTAGAATTAAAAAAGCCTGCTAACTTTATGTTAACAGGCTAACGGACAGTAAACCTCTACTGCCCGATTAATTATTAGTTGTTATTATTACCATTTAGACTTGTTCTAGCTGGTACTTAATTCTTACCCGAACCTCATCACTATTTACAACCGCCCAACCATAACATGGTCTGCCGGGCAGTGGGGTTTGCAATTTTTATCAAATAATAAGTACTATTTACCATTAAAGTTTGGCTTACGCTTTTCGAGGAAAGCATTCATTCCCTCTTTTTGATCTTCTGTCCCGTACAACATACTCCAAGCATCTGCTTCAATTTTTATACCTGTCTCTAAATCACAACTCCAAGCGGTGTTTATAGTGGCTTTGGCCACCCGCAACGCCATAGGTGGTTTGGCGGCCAGCTTTCGAGCCCATTTTCGGGCCGTGTCCATGAGTTCCTCCAGAGGCACCACTTTATTTATGATTCCTAGTTCCAGCGCAGTTGAGGCATCCATCATTTCTCCCAAAAAGATGATTTCTTTGGTCTTACAGATGGAAGTATTTTGTACCAAACGCTGAGTAGCACCAGCCCCAGGACATATCCCCACATTTATTTCGGGTTGGGCGAACTTAGCATTATCTGCAGCTATCCTTAGATCACACTGCAGGACAATTTCCATCCCGCCGCCGAGCGCAAAGCCAGCAACGGCGGCGATGGTCGGTTTGGTTAATTCAGCCAGCAACCGCTGTCCAGTTAACATTCTTTGGGAATGTTCTCTAGCTTCAACTACTCCAAATTTGGAGAAAGTAGCCAGGTCCCCACCTGCACAAAAAACTTTCTCGCCGCCCGTTAGTATCACCGCTCTTATTTCTGAATCGTTAGCAATACCTGTCAGTATTTGGTTTCTTTCATCACCCATTTCTCGGTTTAGAGCATTCATCGCTTCCGGTCGGTTGAATTGAATGATGGCTACATTATCTTCAATGGTCAAAATAATAGTTTTATACTGTTTATCCCGGTAACTCATTTAATTTCCTCCTTTAAATTCTGCTATCAACTATTTCTTTTTATAGCTACAGAGAATTTCATGCGGCCAGTATTAGAATATCCATAACTGCCTCGCTGTTAAAACCAAGAATAAGCGTTTATAATACACGTAAATTATACTGCATGCTGGAGCATTGATATAATAAAATTTACTGACTGTCAATAGTTTTTCGCCAAGCCAAGATGAGATTATTGATTAAACAGCACTTAAACCTATACATTATAGCAAAAGAAAGCCCGTCTTCAAGAAGTTTTTATACTTCCACAGGAGATGGCTAACTCTAGTTCTATCTGAATAAATTGACAGGCTGGGAATCACAGCATCCCAGCCAATTGTAATTAACTGCTAATGAACTTGCCTGTTATAATATCTGACTGTTACTTCATAATTACTATCGACAGTGATTGCCCACCTAGTGATCCCACATTAACTAAACCACATTTAGCTCCGGTACGTTCTAAGCGATAGATCATATTTACTACCATAGCCCCACCAGTTGCCGCTCCGGCGTGACCAAACCCTAAACTTCCGCCGTCAACATTGATTTTCCCGGCCGCATCAACACCTAGTTGCTTGGAAATAGCTAAACCATAAGCTGCCGATGGCTCATGATAATCAATATAATCAAGATCTTGGAGCGTAATACCAGCAAATTTCAGAGCCTTTTCTATCGATTTGATGGTTACCCATTCAATAAATTTCGGATTCCCAGCAGCAATACCAAAGCCTGCTATTTTAGCCATAGATTTAGCTCCCAATAGCTTCGCTTTATCGTCAGAAAGCATAATAATGCTGGCGGAGCCATCAGCCAGTGGAGCTATATTGCCCTGGGTTGCTGTTCCGCATTCATTGATGGCAGGATATGCCGTCATTTCACCAATAGAACTTGGTTTAGATCCCTCATCATTGTCTATAATGACCTCAGCCTTTTTAACTTTCTTAGTTATGGGGGCTATAGTCTCTTTAAGCAAACCACTCTTGATTGAATCCCCGGCTTTCACTTTACTGGCATAAGCATATTCGTCAATCGCCCCCCGGCTCAAGCCATTATTACTGGCTACAATATCGGCAATGTCAGCACCCATTA
>CAZYJA010000129.1:0-7908 GCA_964647245.1 uncultured Syntrophomonas sp.
CCTTTTCGTTGGTAGATTTGAATCGCTGCGGCGTGCCTCTGTTAGAAATCGTCTCCGAGCCGGATATGCGGTCTTCCCAGGAAGCACGGGCTTATATGGAAAAACTGCGTTCTATCTTGCTTTTTGCCGGGGTTTCCGACTGTAAGATGGAGGAAGGCTCCTTGCGCTGTGATGCCAATGTATCGGTTCGGCCCATCGGTCAGGTGGAGTTCGGAACCCGGGCGGAGATAAAAAATCTTAATTCCTTCCGGGCCCTGGAAAGAGCCATTGAGTACGAGGTTGAGCGGCAAATTGAAGCCCTGGAAGACGGTGAAGAGATTGTGCAAGAAACCAGGACCTGGGATGAAGAAAAACAGCTTACCCGTTCCATGCGTTCGAAAGAAGAGGCCCACGATTATCGCTATTTTCCCGAACCGGATCTGCCTCCTTTGCAAATAAGCCGGGAATGGGTGGATGAAATAAAAGCCAAAATGCCGGAGCTGCCTGAACAGGCGCAAAAGCGTCTGGTAGAGGACTACGGTTTACCTGAGTATGATGCTATGATTCTGACCTTAACTCCGGAGAGCCTGGACTTTCTGGATCAGTGCCTGAGCCAGTATCCGGATGCCAAGACGCTGTCTAATTGGATGATGGGAGAATTGAGCCGGCTCTTAAATCAGAATAATCTGGAGATAAGCGACTGTAAAATAAAGCCGGTTGACCTGGTACAAATGCTAAAGCTTATCGATGATGGCAGTATCAGCGGCAAGATGGGCAAGACTGTCTTTGAAGAGATGTTTAGCAGTGGTAAGAGTCCGGCCTTGATTATCAAAGAAAAAGGCTTAGTACAAATCTCCGATGAGGGGGCGTTGCTGCCGGTCTTAGAGGATATTATTAAGGCTAACCCCAAGGTAGTAGAGGACTATAAAAAGGGCAAAGAGAAAGCGTTCGGATTCTTTATCGGGCAAATAATGAAGGCTACTCGAGGGCAAGCGAATCCCGCGCTGGTTAACAAGCTACTAAAAGAAAAATTGGACAGTTTGTAATCGATTCCTATTAATGATTTGTTGAGAGAGAGGGAGAAAAAATGGGCAAGACCATCGCAGAGAAGATATTATCAAATAAGAGTGGCCTGGATGCGAGGGCTAATGACATAGTGGTGGCTGATTTGGATTTTGTGCTGGGCCAGGATGGAACATCCGGGCTCGCAATTCAGGCATTCGAGGAAATGCAGGCCAAGCAGGTTTTTGATCCAGCCCGGGTAGCTATGATAATTGATCATAGTTCACCCAGTCCACTGGCCGGAGTCTCGGCTCTGCATAACCAAATGCGAGTATTTGGCAGGGAGCAGAAGATTCATTTATATGATATCGGGGAGGGGGTTTGTCACCAATTAGTACCGGAACAGGGACATGTCGTTCCTGGGGATCTGGTAATTGGAGCAGATTCGCATACCTGTACTTATGGAGCGATCAATGTGTTCTCAACCGGGGTAGGATCTACCGATCTAGCCGCCGGACTGGTTTCCGGTAAACTGTGGTTCAAGGTTCCCGAAACCTTTAAGTTTGTTCTCAACGGCCAGCTGCCGGCGGGAGTTTACTCCAAAGATTTAATTCTTTATTTAATTGGGGATGTTACCGCTGATGGCGCCACTTACATGGCAGCCGAATATGTCGGCGAGGCTATAAATGCTCTATCAGTAGAGGCCCGCTTCAGCATTAGTAACATGGCTATTGAGATGGGCGCCAAGTGTGGTCTGATGGAAGCGGATCAGAAAACTATTGACTGGGTAACGGCTCACAGCAAAAAAGAATTTACCCCGGTAAAGGCCGACCTGGATGCGGTTTACGCTCGGATCAAAGAATATGATGTATCGAATCTGGAACCGCAGATTGCCAAGCCGCATACGGTTGACAATGTATGTCCTATCAGTGAGGTGGTTGGTACTCCAGTACAACAGGGTGTTATTGGTACCTGCACCAATGGCCGGGTAGAAGACTTACGCATTGCCGCCAGCATTTTAAAGGGCCGCAAGATAGATCGCCATACTCGCTTGATAGTAGCACCTTCTTCCCGCCAGGTAATGTTACAGGCAATGCGGGAAGGGCTTATTGAAATATTAGTTGAAGCAGGAGCGGCCGTAGTGACTCCAGGCTGCGGACCTTGTGTAGGAACTCATAACGGGGTACCTTCGGATGGGGAAAATGTTATTTCCACCGCCAACCGTAATTTCAAAGGACGGATGGGTAATCCCACCTCATTTATATATCTGGGTTCACCCGCTACAGTAGCCGCATCTGTTTTATATGGTAAGATTACTGACCCACGTGAGTTTGTAAAATAGAGGAGGATCATAATGGATTTACAGGGGAAGGTTCATAAATTCGCTAATGATGTTAATACCGATTATATTATATCCGGGCGTCACAAATTTAAGACTCTGGATATGAAAGAATTAGCCAAGCATGTAATGGAAGATCTGGACCCAGAGTTCTACTCCAAGGTTACCCCCGGTGATTTTATCGTTGCCGGTACCAATTTTGGCTGCGGTTCTTCCCGGGAACAGGCGCCTTTGGCAATAATCAATGCCAATGTCAGCGCAGTTATTGCCAAATCTTTTGCGCGTATTTTTTACCGCAATTGCATAAACACCGGCTTGCCATTGATTGAATGCGATACCGATGGCATTGATGAAGGTGATAAGCTGGAAATCGATCTGGGCGCTGGAATTCTGCACAATTTGAGCAAAGGTACCGACATTGCTATTACTCCCTTGCCGGCAGTTATGCTGAAAATTCTTAACGATGGAGGACTGGTAGAACACTTTAAGAAATATGGCGGATTCAATTTCGATTAGTTGAAAGAGCAACGCGGACACAAGCATGTAACAAGGGGACGGTTCTCCTGTTACATCCATCTTGACCCTGGCGATGTAACAGGAGAACCGTCCCCTTGTTACACTTGTCGATAGATAGTTAAGTAACAAAGCATAGAATAATGGAGGTGCCTATATTGTCTTCAATTCAAGGCGAAAAGATAGTAGTTAGTAATGGAGTCTTAAATGTTCCAGATCATCCGATTATTCCATTTATCATCGGCGATGGAACCGGGCCCGACATTTGGGCAGCGGCGTCGCGAGTGCTGGATGCAGCGGTGAATAAGGCCTATGCAGGTCAGAAATCCATTGTATGGAAAGAAGTGCTGGCTGGGGAAAAAGCTTTCGATATCACCGGGGAGTGGTTGCCACAGGAGACTCTGGATGTCATTCGGGAGTACTTCATCGCCATCAAAGGTCCTTTGACGACCCCGATTGGCGGGGGAATTCGTTCTTTGAATGTAGCTCTGCGGCAGAACCTGGATTTATATGCCTGCGTACGTCCGGTCCAATATTTTAAAGGCGTACCTTCGCCGGTAAAACGTCCGGAAGATGTGGACATGGTAATTTTCCGTGAAAACACGGAAGATATCTATGCTGGCATTGAGTTTTCAGAGGGCTCGGCAGAAGTTAAAAAGCTGCTCAAATTCTTGCAGGAGGAAATGGGAGTAACCAAAATTCGTTTCCCCGGCAGTTCAGCCCTGGGAGTTAAACCAGTATCCGAGGAAGGCAGCAAACGACTAGTGAGAGCGGCTATAAATTTTGCCGTGACCGAAGGACGAAAGAGTGTGGTTCTGGTTCATAAGGGCAATATCATGAAATATACTGAGGGAGCCTTTAAAAATTGGGGCTATGAAGTAGCTGAGCAGGAATTTGGGGATAAGGTTTTTACCTGGAGTGAATATGATCGCATTAAGGAAACAGCAGGGGAGAAAGCCGCGGATAAGGCTCAGTCAGACGCAGAGTTAGCAGGTAAGATTATTATTAAAGATTCCATAGCCGATATATTCTTGCAGCAGATATTAACCCGTCCGGCCGAGTTTGATGTAGTGGCTACGCTTAATTTGAACGGGGACTATTTTTCAGATGCCCTGGCAGCTCAAATAGGCGGAATTGGGATTGCCCCTGGAGCCAATATTAATTATTTAACCGGGCATGCCATCTTTGAAGCTACGCATGGAACCGCACCTAAATATACAGGACTGGACAAAGTAAATCCGTCCTCGGTTATCTTATCAGGTGAAATGATGCTCCGCCATTTACAATGGAATGAAGCCGCGGATTTAATCATAGCTTCGATAGAGAAAACCATTGCCAGCAAAGTAGTAACCTATGATTTTGCCCGCTTGACTGAGGGTGCAACCGAAGTCAAATGCTCTGAATTTGCGGATGAGCTGATTAAAAACCTGTAAAGTAGAAATATAAAGAGACCGGTAAGAGAGTCCATATCCCAATGCTGTTGGGAGCAGACTATTCTACCGGTCATTTTTTTATCCTCATGTCCGCAGTCCACAAGAATCGATGAAGATTTGTTTGGTGAAGTCAGGAGAACTAGGTATCCCTGAGCATCCTAAGCGGCTGTATGCATCATCTTGAGCTGCAGCGAAGGAACGTTTAGGGCCTGCAGCAGTATTAGAAAGATCCTTCATTTTGCTTTAGGAGGACAATAAATCTACTTTCGTACCAAATAAAGGCCATGTTAATAATCTATTGCTTTAATACTAGTAACTATTTCAGCAATAATATCAATTCTTTTAAAGGGTGTTATCAGGTAATAACCGTCTACATAAGGAAAAATCTGTTCGGCCATTTTGGTGGATATATCAACTGCAAGTTTGTGGGCCTCTTCTTTGGAAACGTCCTTGTACAGTTCAACAATTTCATCTGCAACGCTTATTCCCGGTATTTCATTATTCATAAAGCAGGCATTCTTGTAGCTTACAACTGGAAGAATTCCCCCCAGGATCCTGGCATTCAATTCTTCACGGGCCTTTTTCAAGTTTTCTACTGCCGGTTGGCTAAGAATTGGCTGGGTTAAAAACATGTTAACACCACTCTGGATCTTTTTTTGGGCATGTTTTAGCTGACTGTTAAAATTTTTGGCATTTACGTTTAAGGCCGCGCAAATATTAAAAGGGGATGAAAACACGGTTTCATTTAAGTTGCAAATAAAATTTGCCAGGATGGCTGAGTTGAAGCTGAATACGGCCTTCACCTCATCACGCTGGGCGCTGGGAATAGGGTCTCCGGTTATCACTAAAACATTGTTTATCCCTTCAATGTTTAATCCCAGGAGCAGGGCTTTGGTAGCATTTATATTTCTGTCCCGGCAAGTCATATGGGGAATCGGGGTTATATCCAGCTCTCTTTTGAGCTTGCACGCCATGAGACTGCTGTCGACCCGGGCTCTGGCAATGGGACAGTCGGCAATAGTTATGGCATCAACCCCCTGCTCTTTTAGACTCCTGGCACTATCCATAAAAAAATCTATATCGGTATCAACGGGTGGATCTAATTCCACTGCAATAATTTTTTGGCCTTTATTAAGTTTTTCAACTAGTAGATTCCTGGCCGGAGTTTTCCTAAGGCGGTTTTTTTCAATCTGGATATTAACCATTGCACCGGGAGAAAAGCCTTTTAACCGGACGACTGTTTCCCGGATAAATTCCGGAGTTGTACCACAACAACCGCCCAGGATCGCGACCCCTTGTTTGGCTATTTCCAGCATTTGAGCTGCAAAATATTCTTTGGTATTATCAAAAAAAGTACGGTTGTCTATTATGGTGGGATACCCGGAGTTGGGCATCACCGAGATTGTCTTATTCTCAGTATTAAATGTTTTAATGTATTCCAACAAATGATAGGGTCCCGAAAAGCAGTTGAAACCACAGGCATCAATAGTAGTTATCGGCAGGATGCTTTCTATTAGTTTGCGACCGGATTTGCCCAACCGGGTGAACCCTTCGGGCGATACGGCAAATTCCACTAATATATAGGCTTGGGGATTTATCCTCTTTATATACTGGGAAAGCTCTACTAAATGCTCATCGCTGCTGAAGGTTTCAAATATGAAGTTGGATGCTCCTGCCGCCAGGAATACATCTGCAATTTTCCGGTATTCCTCTCCTAAATCGGCACTATCATCGTCGGGGATGGGACCAATGTCAGCAAATACTTGCACTTCGGTACCCGTAGCAGCTTCCACCGCAATGCTATAGGCTTGTTGAATGACCTCTTTTACGGTATCAAAACTAGCTGCGAGGCTCACCCGGTTGGCTGCAAAGGTATTGGTTTTGATAGCCTGACAGCCGGCATTGATATACTCCCGATGGATATTTAGGATAGTATTTCTATCATACAGATTAGCAAGCTCACAGTGGCTTAATGGACTGTCCGCTATACTTGCATAATAGGTTCCCATGGCACCATCAAAGATGAATGGTTTTTGGATTGACAATTTCATTGTACCAGACCCTCTCAGCAAAAATAAACTTTTGCTAATCATAGCAAAAGTGACTGCTGATAGATACATTTTTGTCATAACTGGTTGGGGTGGGCTTGTTGTAATTATATTTAGAAGTTCTGTATCCGTCGACTTTATCTAATCTGAAATATCATTGTTAGCTTATTCACAAATGGGGGTCAATCCCCGGGTAAAATCGGAATTATGTTATAATTGATAAATGTGCAACGACCTAATACCAGCTATCTTAGCAAGTATTATTATGGCTCATAATAAAAAGCGTTTTATTAAAGTTAACGCAGGATAATCCGCGCTGACCATCCATTTCGGCAGGACCCAGCCACTTATGAAAATGGGTTGGGTTAAAATCCGGGCAATAGTTTTTAATACTATCCTATGCCAGCGCAGGATCTTTTCCCTCACCGTGGGCTAGATTCTCTACTCCGTTCAGAATGGCAAATAATTTTTTAATATAAGACTTGGCTCAGAATGACAAAACTTCGCTAAAGAAAGATGCTAGAGCTATTTCATATTAGTTTCATAGAATACGGGTTTAGGGGAGGAGAAGCAAATTAGTAATAAATTCAAGGAATCATTACTGGATAAAAACACATTTTCGGTAACTTGGGAACTGGTTCCCGGCCGGGGAGCACACGAAAAGCTGCAGGAAGATGTTATCATTTCAGCCCAAGAGGCTGCCCAAGATGCCAGAATTCATGCCCTTACTATTACGGATAATCCAGGTGGGAAACCTGCCTTATCCGCAACCTATCTCGGGTTGGAAATATTAAAACTGGGTATAGAACCGCTGGTTCACTTTACCTGTAAGGATAAAAACCGCAACCAGATTGAAGCTGAGCTTTATGCGATGGATCGGGCCGGGGTCAGCAACCTTTTGGTAATGACCGGTGATTATCCGACTAATGGATTTAAGGGTCGTCCTAAACCGGTTTTTGATCTGGACTCGGTTCATGTTATGGAACTGATAGCCAGTATGAATAAGGGATTGGAAATCCCTGGACCGAAAGGTATGACTAATCATCAGCCCAGTGATTTCTGGGCCGGTAGTGTTGTTTCACCCTTTAAAGCCACCGAAAGCGAACTTTTGGTTCAATATTATAAACTGAAGAAGAAAATTATTAACGGAGCCAGCTTTATCGTGACTCAGTTAGGGTATGATGCCCGTAAATTCCACGAGGTTTTGCAGTTTTGTAGGAGTTGCAATTCAAATATACCAGTAATCGGCAATATTTATATTCTGCCTTTTGGTGCGGCTAAAATGATGAATGCCAACCAATTGCCAGGCAGTGTGGTTACCGCCAAGTTTTTGGCTGAACTTGATAAGGAAAGGACTGCTGCCGATAAAGGGGTTGGTGCGCGTCTGCTGCGGGCGGCCAAAATGTATGCGTTTATGAAAGGTATGGGTTTCGATGGTGTGCATCTGGGAGGCCATAATATTAAATATGAACAAGTTCAGTATATTATTGATAAGGGGGAGGAACTGAAGGCCGACTGGATAAAGCTTATACCTGAGTTTGATTATCCTCAACCTAATGGATTTTACTATTATGAAAGGGATCCGCATACTGGC
>CAZYJA010000130.1:0-7898 GCA_964647245.1 uncultured Syntrophomonas sp.
AGACCCCCATCAATTGTTTACTATTGATGAATTGGTGAAATCAGACGATGTCATATTCGTTGCCACCGGGATAACCGATTCTTTCCTGCTTAAAGGCGTAAGGTATCTGCAGGGACATGCCATTACTCAAACAATAGTGATGAGAAGCAAATCGGGTACAATTAGGTTTATAGAGGCCAATCACCACCTCGGCAAAAAGCCTTTATTTAGTGATCATCGCATCAAACTTCGCATGGACTAACCATCCTGTCATTGAGCGCAAATCTTTTCCCTGGTGTATCCCCCAATAATATAAGCAATACATAGCTTTTGAAAGGAGCAGTAAGTTGAACATATCCGAATTGGAGAATAAGACTATCTTGGAATTGTACCAGATTGCCAGGGATGTTAATTTGGGCGGCTATTCCAAACTGCGCAAAAAGGAATTGGTGTTTGAAATAACCAAGGCTTTGACCCATTCCAACGAATTACTGCAGGCTTCCGGGGTATTAGAAATCATGAATGATGGCTATGGATTTTTACGCCCCTTTGCCTACGTTCCCAGCCACGAGGACATTTATGTTTCGCCCTCGCAAATTAGAAAATTTGACCTGCGGACTGGAGACCGGGTAGGCGGCCAGGTAAGGCCCCCCAAAGACAGTGAGCGGTTTTTTGCCTTATTAAAAGTAGAAGATGTCAACAGCTTTCCCCCGGAAGATTCGGTTAAGAGAATTCATTTTGATGCGCTTACCCCCCTTTATCCCACGGAGAGGTTAAGCTTGGCCACGGATTCCCTGGAACTATCCACCCGTCTAATTGATCTGGTGGCTCCGATTGGCAAAGGACAGCGGGGGCTGATTGTAGCACCGCCGAAAGCCGGAAAGACCATGCTGTTACAAAAGATGGCCCAGGGCATTACCAAGAACCACCCGGAGGTAGTGGTTATTATCCTCCTCGTTGATGAGCGACCCGAGGAAGTAACCGACATGCAGCGTTCCACCCAGGCGGAGGTAGTTGCATCCACTTTCGATGAGCCACCGGAAAATCACGTAAAAATTACCGACATGGTATTAGAAAGAGCCAAGCGCCTGGTCGAACATAAACAAGATGTAGTAATTCTGATGGATAGTATTACCCGGTTAGCCCGGGCTCATAATTTGGTGGTGCCGACCAGCGGCAGAACCTTATCAGGCGGTATAGACCCCACTTCCCTCATCAAACCCAAGCGCTTTTTTGGTGCAGCTCGTAACATCGAAGAGGGAGGCAGTCTGACCATTATTGCCACCGCATTGGTGGAAACCGGTTCCCGCATGGATGAAGTTATTTTTGAGGAATTCAAAGGCACCGGCAATATGGAACTGGTACTGGATCGTAAGCTGTCGGAGCGGAGAATATTCCCGGCCATAGATCTAAAGAGGTCAGGTACCCGTAAGGAGGAACTGCTTTTCAATGCAGAGGAAATGGAACTCATGTGGAACCTGCGGAATACCTTCAGCGAATATAACTCCGTAGAAACCATGCAAATGATGATAGATACCATGAAAAAAACCAAATCCAACGAGGATCTCCTGCGTGCCGCACCCATCATTTTTGGAAGAAAAGATTATTCCCGCAGCAGTCGTTAAATAAATATGCATAATTTACCGCTATTCTGTCAAAACTGTAAGGTAGAAGCCCCTTTGCTGTTTTTCCCAGGGGCAGAATAGAGGTGAAAAAATTGGATAAAAGGTGGATCGGGTCACTTGCTGGATGCATTCTTCTACTGGCACTAGGAACCCACCCATCTGTAGCTAAACTATCCGCGGGGAATTTTGTACCCTTTTCCCAGGCGGCCCATAGTTTTGCTGATCAGGCTCAATCTTATCGTATTCAGAAAGGTGATACCCTTTGTAAAATTTCCAAACAGTATAATGTCAGCTTAAAAAGTTTAATGGCCAGTAATCAAATGGATGAAAACACTATCCTGGAGGTAGGTTATCCATTGAGGATACCTATTGCCCAGGCGGCAATCCACGTGGTCGTTCCCGGAGATACCATGTTTGATTTGGCGGGTCGCTATGGAATAGACCTGGAGACCTTGGCAAGTGCCAATGCGGATCAGAATCTGGACTTTTTGGAGGTGGGGGACCTTCTGCATATCCCGACTGCGAATAATATCCGGGTTGCCCAGGTAACATCCCAGCCATCCCGTAGTCTTTCGACCTCTAAACTGATGAAATGGCCTATTGAGGGAACGATCACTTCGTCCTTCGGCTGGCGCAAAGCGGGCTATCATCACGGAATAGACATTGCTAATAAAATAGGGACTCCAATTAGGGCGGCGGCTGCAGGGACCGTTTCTTTTACGGGCTATAAATCGGTTTATGGCCTCACGGTAATAATTGACCATCCCGACGGCAAACAAACCCTCTATGCGCATGCTCAGAAGACGTTTGTAAGCAAAGGGGAGCAGGTTAAGCAGGGACAAACCATTGCAGCAGTAGGAATGACTGGGGTCACCACTGGTCCTCACGTCCATTTTGAAGTAAGGGTTGGAAGTAAAGTGAGTGATCCGATAAGTTATTTGCGGCGTTAAGTTGCCAGGTGACAGTTAGCCCCCGGTGAACAAGCGACGCTGGTGGAACGTTCCCAGAATGTCGATAAAAAAGTTAGATCGACCCAAAAGTTCACCCAAGGGTACTTCACCCTGCGGGTACTCCTGATGTAAACTTCGTTTACTACTGAGGTTGCTGATGTACCGCTTGCGGTACGATTAATGTTGCAAGAGCAAGGCATTAATGAAAGCCGGTGATTGAGGCGGATAATTTATGGGGACACCCCCTGCCGGGAAATTTCTCCGTAATAACGTCGATTGAACCGGCTTTCGTTAATAATCTGGCTCTTGGGCTTTTTTGACGGTCTGCGAACCATCGGCAGGTTCCTTGGTTTACCTTATTGGCGGGGGGGGGCTTTTTTTATGGCTAAAAATAGGATAGTCTAGGGGAGAGGTGAATCGTAAGAGATATGTTGCTAACATTATATGCCAACGATAAAGGCGAAATTTTCGAGAGTCCACAGTTAGGTATGGTGGCGCGGAGCGGTATGGATTGGGTAGTCCCGGAACCAGGTGAGATGATGCCTCTGCCCCGGGGAGCGTCACTGGTGAGCGTTCCCGGTCATATTCCGGTGGGAATAGATAAAAAAGGTCAGGTAAGCCAGGCCGTACTACCGCATACCTGCCAAGCTAAGGCGGTTCAGGCGGTAGCAGCACTGTTGCCTCAGGGCTTTACCCGCACTCTCCTGCCAGCTTCAGTAAGCAAGGATCAGAAGGCCCGGTTACCCCTAATGGGGTATGCGGCGGTAGCCTTTAAGGATGAGAAGATATGGGTTGCAGCGGTCCAAAGTGATGAGCATCGCAAGTGGCATCCCTGTTACTACAATACGGAAGGGCTGCCGGGCAGAATCAACCGGATGCTTAAGAAATTTCCGGATAACCGTGTACTCCAGCAATTAGCCAACTGCTCCCTGCAATACAGCTGTTATACCGCCCAGAATATTTTCTATGCCCGTTGGGAAGCTGGAATACCGACCATGACTGCCTGTAATGCTGGATGTATTGGGTGCATTTCGGAAAGCCATATGGAGGTTGATTCTCCCCAGCAACGCCTGGATTTCAGACCTTCGATCCAGGAAATCAGTGAACTAGGGATAGCCCACCTAGGGCAGGCCCGGGAAGGAATAATCAGCTTTGGACAGGGTTGTGAAGGGGAGCCCTCGCTCAATGCAGATACTCTGGCCGCGGCGGTGGTAAGGATCCGGCAGCATACTCAGGCGGGTACCATCAATATAAATACTAATGCCGGATATACCAGCGGAATCAAAAAACTCTGCACCGCTGGACTGGATGCCATGCGGGTAACTATATTTTCCGCCCGGGCAGATAATTACAATCGTTACCATCGCCCGAAGAACTACCAATTGGACGATGTAAAGGCTTCAATTCGAGTTGCGAAGGACCAAAACCGGTACGTATCTTTGAATTTGCTGACCTTTCCAGGCTTCACGGATCGTGAGGAGGAAGTGGAAGTGCTTTTGGACTTGGTGCGAGATTATGAGGTAGATATGATTCAATTGCGAAACCTTAATATCGAACCGGCTTTGTTATTCCAACATATCCCGGTGGGCGGAGAGGTTTTGGGGATCAATCAATTTATCCAAATTTTGCAGCACGAACTACCCGGTGTAAAAGTAGCTTCCTATTCCCATCCAGTACGGTAGACCGGGAGAGAAATGACGCCATGCCAATGGGGACGGTTCCCGGTGACACCATAATGCCGCCTAAAGGACGGGGGAGTCGTTTACTATGGGAGCAACTATGATTAGAGGGTCAGAAGGAGAGGAACATTTTGGAAAACAAGGGGCCATTTCAGATTAAAGATTTAAGGGCGATGAATACTGGACAACAGATATTTGGCAAATATTTGCTCCTGGATAAGGTCCATCGCAAGACTAAAGATGGTAAAGATATGTATAATATTAAGCTGGGCGATGCCACTGGAGATATTGATGGGGTGGTGTGGGAAAACTGCCAGATAGCGGGAGAGTTTAAGGCCGGGGCGGTGATCGGCCTCCTGGGCGATATAGGCAATTTCAATGGTAAGACCCAGATAAATGTTAAACGGATTAAAGTTTTGAACGAAGACCCGACCTTATATTTGAAGGGGCCGTCCATCAGTCGGGGAGTGCTGCAGCAGAAGTTTGAACAATATTTGCAGTCCATAACTGACATCCATCTGGCCGTCCTTATAGATCGAATTTTTAGCGATGAAGTAAAGGAGAAATTTTTCAAGGCTACGGCGGCCAAGACTATCCACCATAATTATAGCGGGGGATTATTGGAACATACCCTCGATGTAGCGGATTTATGTATCAAGGCCTGTCCGGTCTTCCCGGGCTTGAACCGTGATTTGCTGTTGGTTGGCGCCTTACTCCACGACATTGGTAAAATTGGGGAATTGGAACTAAAAGTAGTTCCCCAATATTCAGTGGAAGGCAGACTCTTAGGGCATATTGTGATGGGAATGGAGATGTTGACGGCTCAGTTGAATGGGATGCGGCAGGAAAACCTGGAGTTCCCGGCTGAATTGGAGTGGATGTTAAAGCATATGATTCTTAGTCATCATGGCAGCCTGGAATTCGGCTCTCCGGTGATACCACTGTTCCCCGAGGCTTTTCTCCTGCACATGATGGACAACCTGGATGCCAAAATGTTCGTTTTCTTTAATAAGATCGAAGAGAGCGGAGGTGAAAATGTCTTTTTTACCAACTACGACAATTTCTTCGCCCAGCATTTTTTCAAGTATCGCTATAATGGACCCCAGGAGGAAAACGAGGCCTAGCCTGCAAGCTGGTCAGGTCCAGTGCGGCACTGAGGAGTGCCTGGTTATAGATGCGTTCATGAAATTCGGGTGATTTCCCGGCATTTGCTTAACCAGCCATTTGGAATATCTGCTCCAGAAAAATATGCCGTATGGAAAGATTCTTGTCTTTTGTAATTATTATTGATATAATATTTCTCGCAGTTTGCATTAATTTGTATAAGTGAAAAAGATAGTACTTATCTATTGATAGATGACCGAAACGAGGTGAAAGCGATGAAGGAAAAGATCCATCCCAAATATTTTCGCACCACAGCCAGATGTGCATGCGGCAACGAATTTGAAATTGGTTCCACCAAGGAGAGTCTAAAAGTAGAAATTTGCTCGAAATGCCACCCTTTCTACACTGGCGATAAGTTAAGAATAGTGGATACGGCTGGGAGAGTTGAGAAGTTTAAGAAAAAGTACGGTTTGGTTTAGTAGAAAAGGTTCGTTGCTAGCAGGACAATAGTTCCTGCTTTTTTTCTCTGTCACGACCGCGTTGTAACGCTAAAGGGTGATTAATTATGAAAGAAAAGACTAACTACGGCGGTATGGCCGTGATTGAAGGGGTCATGATGCGTGGTCCCCATGAAACAGCCCTGGCCGTAAGAAAGCCTGATGGCAGCATTCAGCTGGAGAAAGAGCCCAATAATGATATGGGTAAACGTTATCCCTGGCTGAAATGGCCAATTATCAGAGGCAGCTATGTATTAATTGAATCTATGGTGGTAGGGGTAAGAATGCTGAATAAGTCAGCCAACCTATCTGTAGCCGAAGATGAAGAAGAGCTAACCACCAAGGAGATTTTTCTTACCGGGTTAACTGCGGTGGCATTGGCGATGCTTCTGTTTGTAGCTCTTCCCACGGCTATTGTTCATTTCGCTAAAGAATTTCTGGGTGGCGTTGTAAGCCAGAATATTGTTGAGGGTGTTATTCGCATTACTTTCTTTTTGCTTTATGTTTATGCAATCTCCAAAATGAAAGAGATTGAGCGGGTATTTATGTATCACGGGGCCGAACATAAATCCATTCTGGCCTATGAAGCCGGCGAGGAATTAACCGTCGCCAAGGTAAGAAAATTTAGTACTATGCACCCCCGTTGCGGAACCAGTTTCCTGCTGATAGTGATGGTAATATCGATCCTGGTATTTGCGTTGTTGGGAGAAGGGAATCTTTTCTATCGGGTGTGGTCCCGTATAGCCGTTTTTCCTATTGTGGCCGGGCTGGGCTATGAATTTATCAAGTTTTCCGGTAAATGCTACCAGAACCGCTGGGCCCGATATATGATTGCGCCGGGGCTATGGCTGCAGAAGCTGACCACTCGCGAACCGGATGATGAACAGCTGGAGGTAGCCATAACTGCCCTGCAGGCAGTTTTATTAGAGGATAAGGAGACAGCAACCGAAATTGCGGCTGCGAATTCTTCCCGGCAGTCAGCTTAACCAGGGACATCTAAAACAAGGTAGGCATATAAGGAGGAGCATATTTTAATGCTGCAAAAGCTAGCAAGTCTGGAAACAAAATATAATGAACTCAATGACCTCTTAAGCAATGCAGAGGTTATCGCTGACCAAAGCCGATACCAGAAGTACGCCAAGGCATATTCAGATCTTACGGAAATTGTATCCGTCTATCGGGAGTTAACAGCTGCCATCGAGGGGATTGAAGATGCCCGAGTCATGCTCCAGGAAGAACCCGATGATGAATTCAAAACCATGTTACTGGCTGAGATTGAAGAGTTGGAGGCCAAAAAAGCCCAGTTGGAGCAAAGGGTGAAGGTACTCCTCTTACCAACCGATCCTAATGATGAAAAGAGTGTCATCATGGAAATCCGGGCGGGTACCGGGGGAGAAGAAGCCGCTCTCTTTGCCGCTACCTTGTTTCGCATGTACTCCCGTTATGCGGAGGAGCAGGGTTGGAAAATAGATATCATGGATTCTCACTTCACTGAATTGGGTGGGGTCAAGGAATTAATATTTGTGGTTGATGGAGCCGGTGCCTTCAGCAAGTTGAAGTATGAATCCGGGGTGCACCGGGTACAGCGGATTCCTTCTACTGAGTCGGGCGGTCGTATACACACCTCGGCGGCTACGGTGGCGGTTTTGCCGGAGGCAGAGGAAATTGAGCTGGAAATTAATGACAACGAGTTAAAGATAGACGTTTACTGTGCCAGCGGCCCCGGCGGTCAATGTGTAAATACTACCCAATCGGCAGTACGCATTACCCATTTACCGACCGGCCTGGTGGTGACCTGTCAGGATGAAAAATCGCAACACAAGAACAAAGCCCAGGCTTTGCGGGTGCTGCGTTCGCGTTTAAAAGAAACCCTGGAAGCGGAAAAGAACCTGGAGACAGCCGGTGCGCGTAAAAGTCAAGTTGGTTCCGGGGATCGCAGCGAAAGAATTCGCACTTATAATTTTCCTCAAGGACGGGTAAGTGATCACCGTATTAATCTCACCCTGCATAAGTTGGATCAGATCCTGGAAGGACAGTTAGGTGAAATTATCGGGGCTTTGATGG
>CAZYJA010000131.1:0-7894 GCA_964647245.1 uncultured Syntrophomonas sp.
CCTTTAAACCGCATATCGATATAATCCAATACCTCCTGGCCCTGCTTAAGAAAATCGGACTCAATCTGGATTATCTGGGTCAAAGTATGGGCTTTTTCGGTCAGCCTTTCCAGATCTCCGAATCTAATTTCGGTTCCATTAACCGTATATATGTTAAGTGTATTACCTTTATTCAAATAATGAAATTCAGATATTTTTTGACGATCGCCATCAGGCATGGCCTGCCATAATTGTCTCACCATATCTGTGGCCGGTTTATTTACAGCTTGTCCCAGGGTTACATACTCCGGCAGTTGATCCATGGTGATGATCGGGTAATTATTAATGGGCGTATTACTTAACTTGTCAAAACAAACCCCGGTATCATCAATACACAAAAATACGCCTTTGTAGGGAATGACGGCCCATATTTGCCGTTCGGTTATTTTTATAACCAATTTCTTCGGTAAATGGCGTTTTACCTCAGCTTCCTTAACCATGGGATGAGCTTCAATAGCTAGGGTGGTAAGCTCATCATCCAGCTCAAATATGTTAATTCCTGGGGCTAACCCCGAAAGGGCCATGGTCTCTTCCCTGGAAACCTTATCGTTACCCTCTACGTCAATTTGAACCACATTGAATATAGAACTATGCATGAATAGGTAGACCGATAAGAGCAGAGTGAAAGTTAATAAAGCTGCTTTAAAAACACTTCGAGATTTTTTAGGGACCATTGGCCTTCTCCTCAAACAATTTAGCGATTATTACAGTGCAAATTATAACAGATTATTAATATTTATTGAAGCAAATAAAGAAACCCAGCTTGCGCAGGGCTTTTTGCAACATCGGTTGTTCCTTTCCATCCTTGGCACCCCATTCTTCAATCTGGATGGTTCCCTTAATGCTATTATCCTATAAATTTTTGTACTTTAACATAGTACAAAAAAAGGATATCGATGTCCTAAGACACCGATACTCTTTTTATATCCGCTCCGACATTTTCGAGTTTTGTGTGAATTTTCTCATAACCACGATCTATATGTTCCACTTGGAAAATTTGGCTTTGGCCTTGGGCATATAGACCAGCCAGGATTAGAGCAGCCCCAGCCCTTAGATCGCTGGCTTCCACAGAGGCTCCTTCCCAGCGCTGGCTGCCTTTTATAATGGCTACTCGGCCCTCTACCTTAATATCCGCACCCATACGCCGGAGTTCTGGCACGTGCATGTAACGATTTTCAAAGATAGTCTCCACCACCACACTAGTTCCCTCAACCGTACATAGAAGGGTCATCATCTGCGCCTGCATATCAGTGGGAAAACCCGGATAGGGCATAGTCTTAACATCAGTAGGGTGATAAGAATGATTCCCGACAACTCTGATTCCGCCGCCCCAGGGCAGAACTTCGACTCCGATCTCACTAAGTTTGGCCATTACCGGATGTAAATGTTCTATTACCACATTCTCAATCCAAATATCACCCCTGGTAATGGCCGCAGCCACCATAAAGGTACCTGCTTCGATGCGATCTGGTATAACCGTATGCTCAACCCGGCCAAACTTCTCTACCCCTTCGATGCGAATCGCATCCAAACCGGCACCTTTTATGCGGGCTCCCATGCGGTTGAGGAAGTTTTGCAGGTCTACGATTTCCGGCTCCCGGGCAGCATTACGAATAATGGTGGTACCTGGGGTCATGGATGCAGCCATCATAATGTTTTCAGTCGCTCCTACACTGGGAACATCCAGCATGGTTTCTTTTCCAGCGGCCGTTATTGCCATGCCAACTAGGCAACCATGTTCTTCGGTTATTTCATAACCCAAACTTTTGAAACCTTTTATATGAAGATCCATAGGTCGGGAACCAATAGCGCATCCTCCGGGGTATGCCACCCGGGCTTGTTTAAAACGGCCCAATAAGGCTCCCATCACTAAATTAGAAGCTCTCATCCGCCGCGATACACATTCAGGAAGTTCACAGTTGTTAACCTGTCTGCCGTCAATTATTAGTATATCCTTTTCACGTTTTACCACTGCTCCAAGTATAGTAAGAGCTTCGGACATCACGTTAATGTCTTCTAAATCCGGTACTCCGCTTAATACTACTTCGCCTGAGCACATCAAACTGGCAGCCATAATTGGAAGTATAGCATTCTTAGAGCCGCTTATTGCAACGTGGCCCTTAAGTGATGTTCCTCCCGTTACCAGTAATTTATCCAATATAACACCTCCGCTAGGATTGGGCCGTTGGGTCAATTGCGGAAAGTCTTGCAGCGAGGCTGACTCCTAATTTCCATATATCCCCTGCTCCCATGGTTATCAGCAAGTCATGCTCCTGCAGCTCAGCTAAGAAAAAGTCTTCAGCGTCAGCCACCTTAGGAATATACAAAACATTACACCCTGCATTGAGGGCTGCCTTATAAACCAATTCGCCGCTCACACCCGCCAGAGGCTTTTCCCCAGCGGAGTAAACATCCGTAATTATGACCATATCGGCTTGTTGGAAGGACTCGCCGAACTCTTCTGCTAACAGGCTGGTACGTGAATAGCGATGAGGTTGGAATACCACCATCAACCGACCCCGGTGAAATTCACGGGCGGCTTCAATAGTAGCTTTAATTTCAGTGGGATGATGAGCATAATCGTCCACAATGGTGATCCCATCCGCTACCGCCATAACCTGGAAACGCCGTTTAGCGCCGGGGAAGCTTTTAATAGCAGTTTTCAATTGATTAAAATCCTGACCCAACTCCATGGCTGCCGCCATAGCCGCCAAAGCATTTAATGCATTGTGCTTGCCAGGAATGGACAACTCCATTTCACCTAAATACTGGTGGTGGTGATACACCTCGAACTTGCTGCCCATCCCGCAGGATTTCCAATTGTCCAGGTAATAATCAAAGCTCTTATCTTCCCCATAAAATAAAATTCTACCTGAAATATCTCCCTTAATGGATTGGATAGATTTATCACCTCCATAAAGGAGAATGAACCCCTCGGGGGCTACCTGGTTAAGGAACTGACAAAAGGCACTGTGAATACGATCCACCGATTTGTAAAAATCCAGGTGGTCGTTTTCAATGTTGGTTACTATGGCCACATAGGGTTTTAGTTCCAAAAAGGAGGCATCGCTTTCATCCGCTTCAACTACGAAATACTCATTTTTCCCCAGTCGGGCATTAAGTTGGGTTCCTTGAATCTCCCCCCCCACAATCAGAGTAGGGTCTATCCCACATCCAGCCAGAAACGTATATAACATTGAGGTTGTGGTGGTTTTTCCATGTGCACCTGCAACTGCCAGGCATTGATGAGTGTTAGCCATAAATGCCAGCATCTGGCCCCTTTTTAATACCGGGATGTTCTGAGCCCTGGCCGCTTGCACCTCAACATTATCCGCAGGAATAGCTGAGGAAATAACTAGTAAATCAACCCCTTCCTTGATGTTAGAGGATGAATGACCTTCATAGACCTGTACACCTATTTTTTCCAGGTTCATAGTGATGCTATTGATTTGCAAGTCGGAGCCACTGACCTTGACACCCTTTTCACGAAGCACTTTAGCAATTCCGCTCATTCCCGCACCTGCAATTCCGACCATATGAACCCATTGCTTTGACGTCGTGGTCATTTCATCATCTCCTTTGCTACTTATTAAGCCTTACCACAGTGTATAGTATGCAAAATTAACAAAAGTGGTTACATTTCAGCACCAAGGTTTGTCCTAATCACTTAGTGAATAAGGGATGCTTTTCTGGCCGTAAATTAATCCGCCAGAATTTCATCTACAATATCTTTAAGCGCGTTCGGTCTCGCTTCCTTAGTCATATTCTGTCCCATTTCTGCCAGTTTGGATTGCGCATTTCGTAACTCTTCTATTTTTTTATATAAAGTCTCCCCATCTAGAAATTCATCTATAATCATAATGGCAGCTTTTTTATCTACTAGAGCCCGGGCAGTCTTTTCCTGATGGTTTTCAGCAGCATAGGGGTAGGGCACTAAAATGGCGGGTAAACCTAACACCTGCAATTCACACACGGTGCTGGCTCCAGCTCTGCATATAGCCAAATCAGCAACTGCCATGACCTCTTCAATATTAAACATATAAGGCACCAGCTGCACTCTACACTTTAGAGATTTGGCATCAATTTTTCTATCCAAAGCTTCCTTCATATCCGCATAGCCTGCCTGACCTGCAATCCATACTATATCCAGGTCTTCATTTCTATAAAGATCCACCAATTGTAATATAGCCTGATTAATAGTAGCCGCTCCCAAGCTGCCTCCGAAAGCCAGCAGCTTAAACCGGTTTCTGTCACTAACAGCCTGGCGTTGCCTGCGATCAATATTTAGAATTTCCGGTCGCACCGGCAGACCGGTAATCTTGATAGATTTCGCCTCCAAATAATTGCGAGCCTCTTCAAATGTCAACAATACGCAATCCACCCTCCGCGCCAAATTACGGTTGGCGAGTCCGGGAATTGCGTTTTGTTCGTGAATAAGAGTTCTTACCTCCATAATAGTACCGGCTAGTACCACTGGATAGGATACATATCCTCCGGTTCCCACAATTATATTCGGCTTAAACTCCTTAATAATGTCACGCGCTTGAAAAAAGCTAAAAGGAAATTTGATCAGAGCCTTACCGGCTTTTATCATCGAAGAGCGATCTATGCCACTTATGTCAATAGTTTTCATGGGAATACCACTGGGCGGAACCAGCTTGCTCTCCAGCCCTTTTTGGGTTCCCACATATAATAGCTCCGTCTGCGGGTTTCTCCTTTTTATTTCGCTGGCAATAGCCAGGGCTGGGTATATGTGACCTCCGGTTCCACCACCAGTAAGTATGATTTTCAATTCATGGCACCTCAACTCTGCGAACTATATCGCGAAATATTTAGCAGCAAACCAACTCCTGCCATAGAAAAAAGCAACGATGAGCCGCCATAACTTATGAATGGCAAGGTAATACCAGTAACCGGCAAGGCTCCTGATACCACCCCGATATTTATAGCTGCCTGGAAAACCACCATAATGGTAATACCAGCCGCCATAAGTCGGGAAAAGTTATCCGGAGCATTTATAGCAATTTTAAACCCTCGCCAGGCAAAAAGCAAAAAAAGACTTACAACTAGACAAGCGCCGATAAAGCCAAGTTCTTCGCCCAATATGGCAAAGATGAAATCAGTATGTTGTTCCGGCAGATAGAAGAACTTCTGCCGACTTCTACCCAGACCCATACCAAATAGACCCCCTGACCCTAAAGCATATAGGGACTGGATGGTCTGGAATCCTTCATCACTAGCATATTTCCAGGGATTTAAGAAAGCAATTACCCGTTCCATCCGATAAGGCGCCACCGCAATTGCTGCCGCTACTGCTAAAAGACCTGACAGAGCAATCCCCCCCAGGTGAGTCCACCTGGCCCCTGCTGCCAATAGCATGCAAAAAACTGTTCCGGCAACCGTAAATGCCGTTCCTAGATCGGGTTGCTTCATAATCAACCCGCATATTAAGGCAAGGATAGCTAGAAATGGTAACACACCCTTGCTGAATGAAGAAATCTTATCCAGTTTAATGTCCATACTCCTGGCCATAAACATAACCGTCGCCAACTTGGCTAAGTCTGAAGGCGAAAAACGAATCGGTCCTAGGTCAAACGAACGGACGGCGCCTTTTACATCTATCCCCAACGGAATTACCAGGATTAAGCATAACACCGCAATAACCATGAGAGGATTGGCGAATTCCTTTAATCTAAAAAAGTTCAGCTTCATCACTATAATCATGGCAACTAAACTAATGCCAGCCCACATAAGCTGTTTTTTGAAAAAGTAATAAGCATCCCCATAATTTACATTAGCAGTAAAAAAGCTGGAACTAAAAACCATAACCAGACCGATAGCTACCAACGAGAGAGTAGTAATGAATAATGTGAAGTCAGGCGGTCCCTTCTTTAACCTCAATTCTCCCCCCCCTTTTCAGTCCCAGCCGGGCACTTATAATAATCAAATGTCCGGATTGCCGGTTTCCCTGGCAATTATCTGATCCACCAGTTCACAGAATAGATCCCCGCGATGCTCATAACTCGGGAACATATCCCAACTAGCACAGGCTGGTGACAGCAAAACTACATCTCCATCCGCAGCTAGTTCATTGGCCTTAAAGACCGCCGATGGAAAATCATCTACCTCATATATATTCGTGAAGCCATAATCCATTACTGCACTTTTCAGAAGTTGGGTTGCTTCTCCCAGTAACACCAGGTCCTTTATTTTAGCTGCCATTAATCGGGCTACATCGGTATAATTTCCACCTTTGGCCCTGCCACCTGCAATCAACACAATCGGTTGATCAAATGCTTCCAATGCCTTTATAGTGGAATCTGGATTAGTACCTTTGGAATCATTTATATAAAGAACCCCCCGGTGCACCGCAATCTCTTCCAGCCTATGTCTTACCCCTTTGAAACTGCGCAGGGACGCCTGGATCGCTACCCCGGCCACCCCCGCCATCCAGGCCATCGCCACGGCACACAGAATGTTCTCCAGGTTATGTTTGCCACGTAAGAATATACCCTCCAGGGAAGCTATCCGGTCTTTTTTACCATCTCGGGATATATAGATGGTCTTATCTTCTACAAACACGCCTTCCGCCAGGGATTGCTCCGTAGAATAGTAAATAACCTGTGATTTCGCCACCGAGTTAAACCCCCGCACCGTTTCATCCTCATAGTTTAGAATAAGATAATCTTCCTCACCTTGCTGCGCAAATATTCTAGCCTTAACCCTTATATATTCGGCCAGAGTTTTATGGCGATCAATATGATCAGGGGTTATGTTTAAAATCCCACAAATATGGGGGCGGAAAGCCACTGTTGTTTCGAGCTGAAAACTAGAAACTTCTGCCACCATAACTCCATTATCCATTTCATCTACCAGACTGCATAAGGGAACCCCGATATTGCCACCCGCTGCTGATGGTCGCCCGCTCTTTTCCATAATATCCTGTAACAAAGCAGTAGTAGTAGTTTTACCATTAGTTCCGGTGATAGCAAAAATCTCTACCTGATCTGATTTGATCCGGTAAGCTAGTTCCAATTCGCCGATGACTGGTATACCCAGCGCAAGTGCTGCTTGAACCGGAGCAATTTCCAGCGGTATGCCCGGGCTAACTACCACCATATCTATTCTTTCCGCTGGCAGAGAAAAGTCTGCCCCCGTATAGACAACCACACCCATACCTTTTAGCTTATTAACTTCATTTACTAATTTTTCGCTGGCTTTGGCATCATGGGCTGTTAAAACTGCACCTCTTTGGTGAAGTGCCTCCAATGCTGACATGCCGCTCCTGGCTAAACCTATTACTAGAACTCTCTTGCCTGAAAATGACATCGATTATACCACCTATCCAATATTTTTTAAGCTCATTAAACCTAGTATGACAAAAACTAAAGACAATAAGCAAAAGCGCTTTACCACCTTGGTCTCCTTCCAGCCCCTAAGTTCAAAATGATGGTGTAAAGGAGCCATTAAGAAGATTCTTTTTCTGGTGGTCTGGAAAGAAATTACTTGCAAAATTACGCTTAAAGTTTCAACTACATACACCCCACCTATAATTACCAGCGCGATCTCGGACCTGCTAATTGCTGCCGTGGCAGCAATCGCGCCGCCTATCGCCATGGAACCGGTGTCACCCATAAACACCCGCGCGGGGTAGCGGTTGAAAACCAGAAAACCCAGACAAGCTCCGGCCAGAGCCCCACAAAATATTAGCAGATTGCCATGGTTGGTCATGATACAAACCAATCCCATAGCTATGGCCACAAAAAAGGTAACCCCTACCGCCAAACCGTCAAGTCCATCGGTTAGGTTAACCCCGTTAGTTGTCCCCAATAACACCACGATTAGAAAAGGCAGA
>CAZYJA010000132.1:0-7839 GCA_964647245.1 uncultured Syntrophomonas sp.
AGTACAGCAATTTTTTTACCTGAAAGAACCGAACTCACTATTAGCCCTCCTCTGGGTTTACTTTTGTGACTACAGTTAATAGCATTATATGTACTCTGTTTAGAGGTGTGCCTGTCTCCTCAAGCTATTTCACTCATCTCCTATTTATGGACAAAAAAAGAGAGCCTCGCTCTCTTCAGCTTGTCAGGCAAGCTGGCCGACCGATGACAAAAGTGAAGATCAAGACATGAAAAAAGCCCGTGATTGGGCGTACCTAGGTACGTTGATTGAACGGGCTTTTTTAAATAACGCTGAAATTCACTTTTGTAATTGGTCTGAAAAGAAAGCCTTGCTCTCTTCAATCATATTGGTGGGCAGAAGTGCTTACATCAGATTGTCCAAGCCATAAATCAAGCCTTTGATTCCCATCATTTTCTTTATAGTCATAAGCACCCCGGGCATAAAACCGACCCGATCAAAGGAATCATGCCGTATTCTAAGACTTTGGCCGACTCCGCCAAAAATCACTTCCTGATGAGCTACAAAACCCGGTAATCTGACGCTGTGAATCTTTATCCCGTTGATATCTCCACCCCGGGAACCGGTTAACCTTTCATACTCCCGACTATTACGAACCGGATTAGGAACCCGGTTACTATTTATCATTTCCGCAGTTTTTATAGCGGTACCCGAAGGAGCATCCATTTTGCGATCATGATGCATTTCGATTATCTCTACATCAGGAAAATACTGAGCTGCTTCCTGAGCTAGCTTCATCATTAGCACCGCCCCAATTGCAAAGTTAGGTATTACTGCTACCCCTACCGCATTTTCCAGAGCTATCTTTTCGAGTTGTTTAAGCTCCACCTCATTTAACCCGGTAGTTCCCACTACACAGCCTACCCCACATTTAAGGGCAGCCTTGACATTATTATAAACTGCCTGGGGATTGGTGAAATCAACCATTATATGAGGCTTGGCCCTTTCTAAAAGGCTATCCAGATCATTGTCAACCGGCAACTGGAACTCATTGTCCCCGGCCAAGTCCGCCCCCTGCTCCCTTCGAGCACGTATATCCACTAAGCCCACCAGTTCAAGTTGATCATCATTGTGAACTGCTTTGGCTGTTTCCATGCCCATTTTGCCATAAGCTCCTGAAACGATTACCTTGATTTTATCAGCCATATCTCTTCCTCCCTTTTTACCCTGATCATCATTCTTATATATTTTCAAAAATTAGTCAAGCTGACCACCAATCGCCATCCATTCTCTCATTAAGATATGGAATCACCAGTCAGAATGGTATACTAATATAGCATGGGGACATTCCACCGCAGGCGGTGTGTCCCCTCACCAACATATTAGCTATATGAAGCAGAGGGTGTGTCCCCTCACCAACATATTAGTTATAAATTATTTAAAGGAGCAATAGCATGCCTTTTGACGGTTTAACCATAAAAGCCCTAACCAGGGAGTTAAATTCCCAGTTAATTGATGCCCGAATAGACAAAATATATCAACCTGAGCGGGATGAGATTTTTCTTTCCATACGCCAAGCCAAGGGTGGAACCATCCGACTGGTGATTTCCGCCAACCCTCGCTGGGCTCGAATTCATATCAGCAGTGAGAAAAAGGCTAATCCTAACCAGCCCTCCTCTTTCTGCATGTTGCTGCGCAAATACCTGGAAGGTGGCAAAATCAAGGAAATCAAACAAATTGGTATGGAACGTATCGTATATATACGTATAGAAGCCTTGAATGATTTAAAAGAATGGACCGATAAACTACTGATTTGCGAACTTATGGGGCGGCATTCCAACATCATCCTGATTAACCCTGAGAATGGCTCAATCTTAGATGCCAATAAGAAGTATAGCAGTGAGGTACGCGAAGTTTTCCCCGGCCGGGAATATGTTGCTCCACCGGTTCAAGATAAAATGGAACCCCTGAGCGATAAGTATGGGGATTTTACTGCCGCCATGTGGAATCAGTCCGAAGATGTAAACATTGCCGCAGCCCTATTTAATATTTACACCGGCCTTAGTCCTTACTTAGCCCGTGAAATTTGTGCATTAGCCGGACTGGAGTGCAGCATGCCAGTTGGGCAATGCGGGGAATATGAGCTAAGCCAATTATATAACTCTACGCGAACGATGATAAACAACATTAGCCAGGGAATTATAGCCCCCATAGTTCAGTATCGGAAAAACTTACCCCTGGAGTTTACCCCCTATCAGCCCTTAACTGGTTCAGCCGATATAATAACTCGGGCATTTTCTTCCATGAATGAAGCCTGCGATGCTTACTATTTTCAAAAACTGAGCCAAATCCGATTGGAATCAATGCAGGTTAACATTACCCGTAATATTAGAGAACACTTGAACCGTGCCTACAAAAAGAAATTTCTCCAGGAAGGAGATCTGAGCCATGCCCGGGAAAACGAAAAATTCCGGGTCTGGGGCGAACTTTTGACCTCATATGCCCACCTCTTCAAAAAAGGTGATACGGTGGCCGTTTTAAACGACTTCTATACCGGGGAACAGGTTAGCCTGGACCTGGACGTACGTTATACTCCCATTCAGAATGCCCAGCGTTTTTTTAGGACCTATAACAAGAGCCGGGCGGCAGAGCGGCACCTGGAACGCCTTATGCAAGAAAATCAACAGGGCATAGATTACCTGGAATCAGTTCTGGTAGCGGTAGAACAGGCTGACAGCCCGGCTCAAATAGAGGAGATAGTCGAAGAATTAGAAAAAGAAGGTTACGTAAAGGCCCGCTCCGGGCGCGGCAAAAGTAAACCCGAACGCAGTCAACCTCGAAAATACCAGTCTTCGGATGGACTAACCATAATGGTAGGCCGCAACAATCATCAGAATGACCGTTTAACCCTGCGGGACTCCGAACGCACTGATCTGTGGCTGCATACCAAAAATATACCCGGCACCCATGTTATCGTCAGTTTGCCCCCTACTATTAAATCGATTGACCAGGTACCAGATCGAACCCTGGAAGAAGCTGCGACCCTGGCGGCCCATTTTAGTAAAGCCGGCAGTTCGCCCAAGGTTGAAGTTGACTATACTTTCCGCTATAACGTAAAAAAGCCTGGCGGAGCCAGGCCAGGTATGGTTATCTATGACAATTATTGGACCATAATAGTTAAACCCCAATCAGATATTCTCTCAGAAATTATCGATTCGCAATCCATGTAAGATTCCAGGGAGAATAACCAGGTCAGGCCAGCTCCTTATTTAATTATTTCCACCGACCCATCCGGGTTCGACCTGACCTCGTTGCCTTCTTCCAATATATATATTTTATGGTTTAAAGTATCTATAGCTATGTTGCGATTGATAATGGTAGCTACTTCCTCTTTCGTAATAAGGGTTCTGATTTGTACCCCATTATCGTAAAACTCTATATGCATTTTATCACCGTTCGGCTTATCGATGGTGTTTTCCTTAAACTGCTGATAAGGCTTCATGAACACATACTTATAACCGCCCTCGGCAAATTGCATTTCAGTTCCATTTAAAAATACTTTCATTATATAACCCCCGCAATCAACTACGACTGCCCGGTTTAATGGCTTCGCCCTGGCCGGCTTGGCACAGCGGGCACTCTGCAGCTTCCCAGGACTCAATATCCATAGGCAGGACCGCTTCCATCCTTACTCCAAAATCAACCTGGCCGGCGCTGCGATCCACCAGCACCGCTACCCCAACTACCTCAGCACCGGATTGGCGGACAATATCCATAACTTCTACTACTGAGCCGCCGGTGGTTACCACATCTTCAACAACCAGCACTTTGTCGCCTGCTTTTAGTTTAAACCCTCTGCGGAGTTCCATTTTTCCATCCTGACGTTCACAAAAGATACTGGGAACCTTTAACTGCCGAGCTACCTCATAAGATACAATGATTCCTCCCATAGCTGGCCCAATAACCCAGTCTATTTTTTCGCCCGCAAATTTTTCAGCGATATGCAGGGCTAGTTTTTCGGTATACTGGGGGTATTGTAATACTTGAGCACATTGCATATAACGGTTGCTGTGCCGTCCGGAAGTAAGCTTAAAGTGCCCTTCCATTAAAGCCCCCGATTCCAAAAAGATCTGAGTCGCTTCTGCTTTGTTCAACATAATTATGCCTCCAATTCATCAATAATTCTTTGGGCAGCTTCACAGGGGTTGGCAGCTTGGACAATAGGTCGGCCAATAACCATAAAATCAGCACCCTGATCCAAAGCCTGGCGCGGGGTAGTGATTCGCTTTTGATCGTTGGCAGCTGACCAGAGGGGCCTGATGCCGGGGGTAACGATCTTAAAATCAGGTCCACAGGCTTGGCGAATAGGGATAATTTCCTGAGGGGAGCATACTACCCCGCCCAGTCCCGATTGTTGAGCCATCAAAGCCCATTTTACCACCAGGTCTTCGACTTGCATATCAGCCACAAACATTTCTTCGGCTAGTTCCTTCCCGGAGATACTGGTCAAAACTGTTACCGCTAATATCAGCGGAGCCTCGATGCCTAGCTTTAAGGCTTCTGCCTGGGATTCCAGGGCTACCTGGCGCATCATTTCCCGTCCGCCCCCGGCGTGAACATTAAACATATAACTGTTAAGGCGAGTCAGTACTTTGCCAGCTGAGCCTACGGTATTAGGAATGTCGTGTAATTTTAAATCTACGAAAACTTTCCCTCCCAGTTCATGAACCTGGTGTACTATATCCGGACCAGTACTGTTAAATAACTGCATACCGATCTTGAAAACACCCACATAGTCGGTTAATTTCGCCACTAAATCCAGCGCCTCTTCCCTCGTATCTACGTCCAATGCCAACACAATTCTATCCTTGGCCTGCATCAAAACTCCTCCTTTTTTGCATCTAAATTTTAATAATTACTTCTGCACCGCGATGCCCACTATCTCCTGCAAATTGCTAATCCCATTTTCCTGCATATATGAATGGATACCCATGGCAATATCACTTGCCAGCTGCGGGTTAACAAAATTACCGGTACCTATCGATACTGCCGCCGCCCCTACCATTATAAATTCCAGAGCGTCGGTGGTATTCATAATTCCCCCCCCACCCAATATGGGCAGGTCTATCTCCCGGTGTACCTGATAGATCATGCGCAATGCCACCGGCTTAATCGCAGGGCCGGACAGACCGCCAAAAATGTTGGCCAGAACCGGTTTTCTGGTCCTTACATCTACCGCCATTCCCATTAAGGTATTTATCATGGACAGGGCATCTGCTCCCCCCTCCTGGGCGGCCCGGGCTATCTCTACAATATTGGTTACATTGGGGCTAAGCTTGGGCATTACCGGCAAAGAGGTCTGGGCTTTCACCGCCTGTACCACCTGCTTAACCATAACCGGGTCGGTTCCAAATTGCAATCCACCCTGCTTCACATTCGGGCAAGAAATGTTTAACTCAATCCCGGCTATACCCTGACATCCTTCCAGCCTGGCAGCAATAGCCGCATATTCTTCCAGGGTATTGCCGGCAAGGTTGGCAATTACCGTTACTTTCTTTTCAACCAGGTAGGGGAGATACTGGTTCACAAACACATCCACCCCCGGATTCTCCAGACCAATAGCATTCAACATACCAGCAGCTGTCTCCATAATGCGGGGAGGAGGATTACCGTGACGCGGTTCCAAGGTAGTACCCTTCACAATCACCGCACCTAATCCGGCAATATCAAGATAATCCTCATACTCCCGTCCATAACCAAAAGTACCTGAGGCCACAGCTACGGGATTATTCATCAAGATACCACCCAGATTCACTCTCAAATCAATATCCGGTCCAGCCTTTATCTTTTCCACTTTAATACCTCCACAATATGTGTTACGCGTCAGGTGACAACGGGGACGGTTCTAACTGACACGTTTCCAAGATTTTTCAATTAATGTCAAGAAACCGTCCCTTAGACAACCTTTTACTGATGTCATGAGAACCATCCCCTTTGACACCTTAAGACGTTAAAATTCAACTTCCGTCATGTTAAAGACCGGACCATCTTTACATATTTTCACATAACCTTCATCACTAGGTTTTAGTCGACGGGCACAGCCCAGGCAGGCACCAACGCCGCAGGCCATATGTTCTTCCAAGGAAACTTCTCCCCATATGTGATGTTTTGCTGCGTATCGCACTACCAGGTCCATCATCGGTTCGGGGCCACAGGTGTAAATCAGGTCGAATTCTTCTGGATTCCGAGTTGCCAGCAGGTCGGTCACCAATCCTTTGATACCTGCGCTCCCATCCATGGTAGCAGCCAGGAAAGAGATATTTAACTGAGATAATTTTTCTTCTACTACCAGCTGACTTGCGGTAGAAGCTCCGCACATGACCGTGACCTGGCAGTCCATTTGCTGTAAAACCCGGCCCAGGTAAACCAGCGGAGCAATACCAACCCCTCCACCTACCAACAGGGCCTTTTTAGGACGGTCAGGAAGGGAAAAACCCCGTCCCAAGGGTCCCATCACGTCGATATAATCATTAACCTTTATTCCCGTCAAAAGGTCAGTTCCCTTGCCTACCACCCTATACAGTAAAGAAATACTGCCATTTACCTGGTCTACATCATAAAGACTCAAAGGACGTCGTAACAATGGATCATTAGTATTCCCTGGCCTGACATGCAAGAATTGACCAGGCCTGCATTCCTTGGCAATATTAGGAGCTTTAAACTCCATGACATACATATCTTGAGCGATCTTTTGGTGACTCATAACCAATCCATGTTCTCTTAAAGGCATCTATCATTCCTCCGAGATAATTATTGGGACGTATCAGAGGAGACTGTCCCCTCTGACACGCGCCCATGACACGCTGGACTTACTTAAATGAACCGTTCACGTATTCTTGCAATGAATTGCATTGCATGTTCGTAATATTCTCACCTTCCTCAATAACCTCCTGCATAACTTTCAAAGTATCCAAGGAGGTTAAGCAAGGCACATTCAATTCCACCGCTACCCGGCGAATTTGAAAGCCGTCGCTAAATTGCAGCCTTCCATGGGTAAGGGTATTCACAATAAAGTCCACCTTCCCGGCGCGGAGCAAATCCACAATATTAGGCGAGCCTTCTTTTATCTTCTTTACTATCTCCACTTCGATACCAGCGCTGGTCAAGGCCATGGCCGTACCCTCGGTAGCTATTAGTTTAAAACCCAGGTCCACAAATCCCTTAAGGATGGGCAATGCTTCTTCTTTATCCTTATCAGCAATGGTAGCGACAATCGTTCCCTGGCGGGGAATTTCCATTCCCGCAGCAATCAAGCCCTTGTATAACGCAGTTTTCAGGGATTTGTCGATACCCATTACTTCACCGGTGGACTTCATTTCCGGTCCCAGGGTAATATCGACTTGCTCCAATTTATTAAAGGAAAATACCGGCACCTTGACCGCGTAAAAATCGGGTTGGGGCTGCATTCCTCCGACATATCCCAGCTGCTTAAGAGTCTTGCCCAGGGCCACTTCGGTAGCCAATTTCACTAATGGAATACCGGTTATCTTGCTGAGGAATGGTACCGTACGGCTGGAACGAGGATTTACCTCGATTACATACAATTCATTCTGAAACTCAACAAACTGTATATTTATCATACCCTTGACCTTTAGTGCCAATGCCAGGCGAGTGGTGTAATCTATCACTTTCGCTCTAATCTGCGGCGAAATATCATGGGCCGGGAATACCGCCATACTATCACCGGAATGAACCCCGGCTCTTTCAATATGCTGCATGATACCCGGAATCAGAACCTCTCTGCCGTCTCCGACCGCATCCACTTCAATCTCCTTGCCCAGCAAGTACTTGTCGACCAGTACCGGATGCTCACGGTTAACC
>CAZYJA010000133.1:0-7183 GCA_964647245.1 uncultured Syntrophomonas sp.
AATAGTAAGTGGGGTAAGCGCAGACACTTTTGCTCCCCAAACATCAGCTACCCGGGCTGAGGCTGCGGCCATGATTTTGCGAATGTACCATCAAATAAACTTGCCATGATTTTGGAGGTAACAGGATGGATAAAAATAGCGTTGCCAAGAATAAGGTGAAAATATCTAATAAGTGGCTGGCCTGGGGAGTTGTACTGCTGATTTTGATTGCTGCCGTTTCCTGGTATTTTAGTCGCTATTACGGCCAACAAGAAGAAAGAACTGTAGTAATTAAAGCAGGTGATACTATATTAGGCCGGGTAACGGTTGCTGACCTGCTGAAACTATCGGCAGTAGAAAAAAGAATGGTAGTTACCGCTAATTGCAGTGGTGCTTGTGGAAGTGAAAACAACGATGCTCCGATTGAACACCTTTATACCGGGGTGTCGCTGCTGGAAGTGATGAATAGTATTGACCCCACTATGGTACAAAAGTATACCAAGGTTATAACCCGGGGCGTAGATTACTACAGTCAGGTTATGGAAATGCCTGAAGTGCAACAACCGGATAATGTGTATATTGTCTACCGTGATAATGGCCAACCGTTAAAAACTAAAACAGGTAGGGATGGAAGCTTAATGCTGGTTGTTTGCAGCGACCAATCCGGACAGCGTTTTACCAATTGGCTGGTGAGCCTGGAATTGCAGTGAGAACAGTTGCTCTGCAATACTAAATTGATTGGGGAAATCATTTTTAGTTTGAAAGGTGGACAGTAATGATAAATCTTATAAATATTAGATCTAAAAAAATACTGGCAGGTATAGTGGGAATAAGCATTATATTTAGTTTTATGCTTATTGCTCCGCTGCAGTCGTCAAGCGCGGCTGAGCCAGTAGTGTTAACGGTAATGGGTGACGGGGTAGAAAAAGAGGTGGCGTTTACTATGGCCGATTTGCAGGCCTTACCGCAAAAAACTTATACCTACTCTGGCTATAACCACTGGCCGTCCTTAAAAGTGTTTGAAGATATGACCGGGCCGACCCTTAAAAGCATTTTAGAACAAGCAGGCTTGAAAGATAATGCCACATTGTTGAAGTGCAAACCCAGCGGCGGCAAATATGTGCACATTGATTTCACTAAAGAACAATTGCTGGATGAACCCCGCTTTTATTTCCCTGCAGGGGAAAACCCCGGTGATGTGGCGGAATGGCCGCCTCAGCGCAGTGAAAAAGGTAAAGTTCCGGTAGAGACCATAATTGCTTTGAATGATTCCCAGGGAAGGATATGTTTTGGCCAGGTGGCACCGAATGAACCCACTGGCGGTGATTGTGTCATGATTCAGGAATTGTGTAACAATGGAGTTATTGAAGTATCTACGGAGGTCCCGAGACAGTGGCAGCCCCCTGCAGCTGATCCACCTTCCGGCAAGATTGCTTTGGGTACTAAAGTGAGTTTGGTGAAACCGGATAAATTGCCGGATAATGTCATGATGTACTATACCCTGGATGGCAGTGAACCTACTTATGGAAGTTATATTTTTAATATTAGTTATCCCAGTTTTCAACCAGCTTTTAATTCGCCCATACCAGTTAGTAAAGATTTAATAATTAAAGCGAGAACAATTGGTTTCGGTCGATTGGACAGTGAGGTAGTAAGTTTTCAATATGATGCAGAAAGACAGTTTGCTGATACCGCAAACCATTGGGCTAAAAACGCTATTAATTCTTTAGTGGAAAAAGGAATAATTACGGGGATAAACGATACGGAATTTAAACCGGAGGAAAAGATCACCCGGGCTCAATTCGCTCGACTGTTGATTACGGCGCTAGATATAGGGGTTAATCCAGGTGCATCTATTTCCTTTAAAGATGTGCCTGCTTCCGCGTGGTATTACGATTCGGTAATGGCAGCAGTCAATGCTGGTTTAATAACGGGTTATGGTGACGGTATTTTTGCTCCCGACGAAAACATTAGCAGGGAACAAATGGCGGTGATTATTTCCCGGGCTTTGCATATGAAATCGGCCACAACATTAGCTGATGGCAACAGCGAGCAGGTTATCAATAAATTTACGGATAAAGGGGACATATCACCATGGGCAGAGCAGGGAGTGAACCTGGCAGTGAGCTGCGGAATATTGAATGGGGTAAGCGAAAGCACTTTTGCCCCCCAAGTGCCAGCAAGTCGAGCCGAGGCTGCGGTGATGATTTTGCAGTTATATAGTCAGCTGCATTAATTATTAAATGAAAAAGCTAAACATCCAGCAAGCTGCGCGGCCTACTGGTAACGGTTAGTCCTGGTCGGGAAATATATTTTGTAATGCCTGGGACAAGCAGAAGATAAATAGAATATGTAAAGGAGATAGTAAGGTGATACTTTCAACGTTGATACCGCTACAAGATACGATGCACTCCATTTCGTCCGGTTTACTAATGCCTACCATCGTGGTACTGCTGCTGCTGTTGGCTTTGACAGTGATCGAGTTGGGCGGTCTAGTGGCAGAATTTCTCACGGAGCGGCGCAGGGTGAAGGTCAACGTACCGGAATTACTGGATGCCTTTCAGGAGAAGAATTCCGACGAGATAATGGAGAAGATCGAAAATAGTCGCCTGTTCCGGCGCCAGAAAGAGGTGCTTAACGAGCTAATCAAGCATAGCAATTTGCCGGATGCCTCTCTGCAGGCTTTGGCCCGCCGGTTGCTCGCTAGCGAGGAGTTGTATTATGCCAAGAAAACTGCCATGACTGACCTGATAGCACGTTTGGGGCCTATGTTCGGATTAATGGCTACGCTGATTCCACTCGGACCGGGTCTGATTGCCCTGGGTCAGGGTGATACTAAGACACTGGCAGATTCTCTGCTCACCGCATTTGATGCTACGGTAACCGGTCTGGCAGCTGCTGGAGTCGCGTTTGCCATTTCCCGGCTGCGGAATCGGTGGTATGAGGACTACTTGAGTTCGGTTGAAGTTTTAATGGAAAGTTTATTGGAGGTGTTTGCCCATGAACGGAGGATTAAGGAGCCGGAGGCGCAGGACGTCTGAGGAGGTTAGTCCTCTTGATGGCGTTATTAACATTGTGGATGCCATGCTGGTGTTTGCCTGTGGGCTGATGCTTTCTGTTATCATTCATTGGAATGTCAACCTGGACCAAACATCAGAGCGCGTAGATCTGAAATCTGGCCCGGATGTTACCCAATCCGAGGATATACGAAACAATCTTATTGAACCCGAGGATCAGGGCAAGCTTTATGAAAAGATGGGCACGGTCTACAAAGACCCTGCTACGGGGAAGCTGTTCATGCTAACCAACAAGTAATTAGGAGTTTGCGACTCTGGGTGAATCCCCCAGCATAGTTACTGAACGACTGCAAATAGTACTATGAATACGTGGAAACCCGTAAGTTGTACTTGGTAGAAAGAGGGCTGAAATTCGTGCGAATTGGGCAAAAGTTTCTGGACAGGTTTACTCCCTATGATTTGATTATCATATCTCTGATGTCAGCCATTGGGATTGCCATCAAACCAATAATTGTACCCCTGTCCCATATTCTTACCGGTCCACTCTTGATTCCATCGGGAGCCGTGACAGGCGGAATCTATATGTTGTGGCTGGTCCTGGGGTTTGGAATTACTGGTAAAAGGGGTACGATGACCTTGATTGGCATTGTCCAGGCCATCTTAGTAATGGCTACGGGTATGCTGGGTTCGCAAGGGGTAATGAGCCTGCTGAGCTATACTATGCCTGGTATTGTGGCAGATCTGGGGCTGTTACTTATTGGGCACCGGGTTTGCTGCCTTCCATGTGCATTTTTGGCGGGTATGTTATGTAATACAGCCAGTACCCTTATGGTTAATTTGGTGTATTATAGATTCCCTTTAATCCCGCTGCTATTTAGTTTAAGCATTGCTGCTTTGTCCGGCGGGCTGGGCGGAATGGTTGCTTTTAAAATCGTGGAGCAGATACGGCAATTTAATAAACGAGATTTGAATATAGAAGGATGACAAGGGTTAGTTTTATCATTTTGATCCTTAGGCCGGCAAATTTAATGTGAAGGTGGTAAGCTGCTTATGGCGGCTGTAATGGTTAAGGGATTAACTTATCAATACGGACCAGGGGGACGTTTCGTACTAAATGGTATTGACTTCGAGGTAATCCAGGGAGAAATAGTAGTGGTGACAGGCTTGAGCGGTTGCGGCAAAAGCACCCTTTGCGCTTGTATTAGCGGACTTGTCCACCATAATCGCGACGGGATAATGACCGGAGAAGTACTGGTAAATGGTAAGAATATCCGGGAACTGAGAACCGCCAGCTTGGCTATGGAAGTTGGCATGGTCTTTCAGGACCCTGATACTCAGCTTTTTTCGCCTACGGTAGAAGACGAAATTGCTTTTGCTCCGGAAAACTTATGCCTACATCCTAATTTAATCCGGGAGAAGGTGGATTATGTACTTGATCTCCTGGGAATTGTGGCTTTAAAAGAGGCCAATCCTTACCATCTTTCCGGCGGCGAAAAACGACTGGTGGCTTTAGCGGCTGTATTAACCCTTGACCCACCGATACTGGTCATGGATGAAGTTATGTCTCAGCTTGATACTGCAGGTAAAAAGAGAGTAGCCGCCGTCCTACAAAAACTTCGTGCTATGGGAAAAACCATTATTGTGGTAGAGCATGACCTGGAAGCAGTTGCTTTTGCAGATCGAATGATGGTGTTAGAGGGTGGAAAAGTGGTGCGTTTTGAGCCAACCGGAATGATTTTGGCTGACCACAATTATCTGATTGCCAGCAGGTTAATATATGACGAAGAAAGCTTATAAATGGGGGCCAGCATTGGTGTTTTTAGAACTAAGACAAGTAAGTTTTGTTTATCCCCGCCAAAAGAAACCAGTGTTGAATGGGGTTAACCTTATTTTTGAAGAGAATGGGATAACGGCTATTGTTGGGCCAAATGGAAGCGGCAAGACTACTCTGACCAAGCTAATGGTAGGGGTTTTACAGCCAGATACCGGAGAAGTTTACCTGGAATCACGCACTTTACGGGAATATTCGCTGGCGGAAATTGGGCATCGTATTGGTTATGTTTTTCAGAACCCGAACCAGCAGCTTTTTTGTGCTACGGTAGAGGAAGAAATAGGTTTTGGTTTAAAACACCTGGGTAGAGAGCCGGAAGTGGTTAAGGAAAGAGTAGAGTATTATTTGGATTATTTTGAACTGTCGGCTTACCGAAACATTTTTCCTCACCATTTAAGCTACGGCGAAAAACAGCGGGTGGCAATTGCCGCTGTACTAGCCAATAACCCTGATTTTATTATCCTGGATGAGCCTACTGTAGGTTTGGATGCTTACCGGAAAAGGCTATTGGAAAATTATCTGAAAAAAATTGTCCGGTTGGGTAAAGGAATGGTTATTATCAGCCATGACTTTAAATTTGTGGAGAGAATGGCTGACCGGGTTATCAGCCTGGAAAATGGTCAGGTTCAGAGTGACAGCCAACAGAAAGGAAATAGCGGTCATGAAGCTTGATCCCCGCACCAAACTGGTAATGATTATTTGTATTACATCGTTAGCCTTAATTTACAATACCCCGGGGCGTTTGCTCCTGCTTTTTACCGGTACTATAATCCTGTTATTAGTTTTCAGGATTAATCTGGGCGGAGTCTGGGGCATTTTCAAAAAGTTTTTACCATTGCTCCTAACCCTTTTTTTAGTCCAGGTCATTTTTTTGCCGGGAGGGCAGGTGCTGGTAAGTGTAGGCTCGCTATCCCTGATAACCAGCCAGGGGCTCGCGGCAGGGGCCAGTGTGGTGCTGCGCATAGGGATAGTCAGTATCGTTGCCGTTCTTCTAACTACTACCACCAGTTCCCGGGATTTTATTTCAGGGTTGGTGCAGGCGAAAGTCCCTTATGAAATCGCTTTTATGGTTTCTATTACTATGCGTTTTTTGCCGCTCTTTCGTGACGAAATGAATAATATAATAACAGCAGTTCAATTACGAGGAGTTGAACTGAAGAAAGTGCCCTGGCGAGAAAAGATTGGCCTGTTCCGTAGTTTATTTTTCCCGGTAGTGTATGGAGCTACTCTCAAAGCCCAACAATTGGCGGTGGCTATGGAAGCCAGGTGTTTCAGGGTTTATCCCCGACGCACTTACCTTAGAAGATTGAAGCTTACTGTTATTGATTATGGGTTGATGCTGGTGTTCTTAACCTCTACCCTCATGCTTAGTAGTATGTAAATTGGGTGTAGTAAGGTTAATACGAACAGTTGTGAATTAACGGTAGAAAACGTTAGAAGAAGGAGGAAGACATTTGATAAGTTTCTGGGTTCAGTCTAAATTCAGAAGGCTGATAAGTGGTCTGGTGGGTTTAACAGCAGGGTTGGAGTTCAAAGTAAGGCCGCGGAAAGCTGTTGCTTTAGTAATGATGCTTACCATGCTGTTCAGTCTCCCAGGCGTTACGAATCCAGGCGAGGCCAGCGCTGTCTGTGGTAATACATCAGGAGTACCTGCTGACACGCTGACGATTAAGGTCGGCTATTTCGGTGGTCCTTACTACACCAAGAAAGTCTACACGCTGAGCGACTTTGATAAATTACCCCAGGTGGAACAGGCCTACACTTTCATCGACAGCATGAATGCAATAATTATAGATGCGGCTCAGGGGGTCAAGTTAGCTGATCTGCTGGTTGATGCTGGGGTCGATATCAATTCAATCCAAAAATTTTATTTTTATTCGACAGATATTAAGCAGGGTTGGTATCAATGTTTAGACAAATCTTCCCTGATGGATACACCCCGTTACTATTATCCTAACCTTCCCTCTCATTGGGATTATGAAAGCATGTCAGCTATGCCCGAGGCAGAATCGGGAGCGGTTCGGGTAGATACGGTCATAGCATATAAAGACAACTGGAGGTGATATGTGGATACTCCTGATTTCGGCAGTTATGACACCTCGACCAGGTTTAGATTGTTGTTTGGACAGAAGGACACTGTTGAGCATAATGCACCCATGTCGGCCAAATGGGTGCATTCGATCGAAATAATGCTAGGCGGCATGCCACCCGCGGGGGTTACCCTTGACCAGGATGTAGTCAATTCTAAAGTCGGCAGCACGTTCCAGTTGACGGCCAACGTAGCCCCGGACGAAGCTACAGACAAGAGCGTGACTTGGAGTTCCAGCGATTCCAGTGTAGCTACAGTCGATAAAAA
>CAZYJA010000133.1:7193-7831 GCA_964647245.1 uncultured Syntrophomonas sp.
GTTGGTGAGGGTGCGGCTACCATCACCGTTAGTACTGTAGTTGCCAATATGACGGCTGCCTGTGTGGTGAATGGCCCCCAACAGGATGCGGTGTCGGCTGGTGCTAATTCTCAAAAAGATGATACAGCAAAGAATCCTAATGAACCGTCGGTATCAGAAGTTAATCAACAGTACCTGACCGGAAAGGAGGTCGCAGCCGCCGATCTAAAAAATGCCCAAATTGCCTTGGAGGAGTCGGGCCAACAACCATGGCGCGTATTGGAAATGTCGACTGATGCTGTACCGTTACAACAGCAGGAGAAGCAAAATAAACTGAATATCTATGCGGCAGTGATATTTATGACTCTTCTTTTATTTGGCGCAAGTAAAAGGTATAAAGAATATACGAGAGAGGTAGCTGTAATTGGCAATAATCTTAAATAAGCTGGTACCAGGGTACTTTCACAAAATTAAGAATAGGGGAATACCTGTCAAAATCAAGCTCCGGATTTACAGCTACAATGAGAATAAGCACCCCAGCCAAAACCAACAATAATTAGTGGGTAATGAGCAAGGAAACTTCTGAATAATATGCCGGGAGGTAATTTGAATGGTATACATTTCTGACGATACCATAGATAAATTTATAAAAGAAGATA
>CAZYJA010000134.1:0-7822 GCA_964647245.1 uncultured Syntrophomonas sp.
TATTCCCCCTGTGTTAATCATGGCATTAAAACTGGGATGGGAACAACTATCATGGAACAAAAAAAGGCGGTTGAGGCTGGCTACTGGCACTTGTACCGTTTTAACCCGGATCTCAGGAAGGAAGGCAAAAATCCCTTCACCCTCGACTCAAAGGCGCCAACGGGTGATTTTAAAGATTTCATCCAGGGCGAGATTCGCTACTCACAGCTTATGAATGTATTTCCAGATACCGCCGAAGCTATGTATGACCTGGCCGCAAAGCATGCCGGGGAAAGATATGCCAGATACCAAAGACTATCTGAACACGAAATACTGTAGTCAGCCAACAATCCATGGGGACGTTTTGAACAAGCCAAGGGGACGTTTTGATTGGCGTCTTGCAGACGCCAATCAAAACGTCCCCTTGGCTTGTCCCTGTGACACGGTCATTTTTCATTGCTATCAACGTATTCTTTAGCGTTTCTTACTTGTACTTCAGCAGGAATATTCACGTTTGAGACGGGCTTTACTTGGTTGATGTTGGCCCAGGCTGCGGTGTCATGGTTTTCAACTGGTTTTCCCAGGTCTTTTTCTTTAGGTTGGTTCGACATATTGTCCTCCATTTAAATTTATTCTCTACCTCAATACGTTTTCACATATCCCGGTAAATTATACGAGTCAGGGGAGAGTGAAGAAGACGGTTCTTTTGACTTGCTAACCAGCTAAGGGTAGCCAATCAAAACGTCCCCTTGGCTACCTTGGCTGGAACTATCGACGTGGAAAAGTATGGATGATATAATGACAATTAATTGAGAAAGTTTAGGGATCAGTGGAGGAGGTTGGAATGTGCCTTATGTAATCAAAATAGTCTTAATTGTTGTTGCGGTAATGGTCTCAGTCCCGATAATTACTATTCTAGCTGCCGAGATTCTGCATAACCGGAGGGTCAAAGCCGAGGCAGCCAAGCTATTGCGTAGTGCCAGGCTAGATCAGCCTAGTACTATAGAAGAAGCAGACTTGGCCGACCTGCCAGATGTGGTGCAAAAATGGCTGAGGCGCAGCGGAGTAGTTGGCAAGGAGAAGATCCACATGGTAAAACTGCTGCAAACTGGCCAAATGCGGATGACGGCGGATAACCCCTGGATGAAATTTAAGGCCGAGCACTATGTTAATGTAGATAGGCCCGGTTTTGTTTGGAGTTCCAAGGTTCAATATGCGCCGCTGGCTAAACTGCTGGGTATTGATCAATATCTCCACGGACATGGTACTATGAAAATTAAGCTATTGGGCCTGGTAACTATCGTGGATGCCAAGCCCAGTATGGAGATGGATCAAGGTAGTATGCTCAGATTTATGGCGGAAATGATCTGGTATCCTACTGCTGCTCTAAATGATTATATAACCTGGGAGGCAATAGATGAACACAGTGCCCGGGTTACCATGACCTGGGGAGAGATCAGTGCGCAAATGGTTATGCATTTTAATGCAGATGGTGATATGGTAGGAAGTGTCGCTCCTCGGTATCGGGAAGAAAATGGCCAATTTGTTCTGGATGATTGGGGAGGGGTGGCTCGCAGTTACAAAGAATTCGGCGGGTTTAGAATCGTCAACCAAACCGATGTGGTGTGGAAATATCAAACTGGTGACTTCAACTGGATGCAAATTGAGGCTATTGATATCAAATATAATTAGTAATAATGAAATTAGAGCCCAAGCGAGCAAAAAGGCTAGAACAAGGCAATCGGAAGACCCGTAACTGAGGTGCGTTAACGGTTGGGGGGACACACCCCGGAGGGATATGTTCCTTTATAAGACATCGAGGGAACAGGTCTTTTGAATTAATGCTGCTATTATCCTTATTGATGGTTAGAGGGGAATCGTAAGCAACGATTCCCCTCTATTTATACCATGATTGGTTCTACTCTCTAATATCCGCATGATATTCTTGTAAGGATTTCAGCTTATTTTCCCGACTCTTATCCTCTTTGTAGGCAGCGATGCCCCTGGCACTGGCTAAGGCTGCGGCCATAGTGGTTATATAGGGGACTTTATATTTAATGGCAGTTTTGCGGATGTAAGAATCATCCGTTTGGCTGCGTTTACCGAGCGGGGTATTAACCACCAGGTTTATTTCCCGATTGGTTATACCATCTACTATATTGGGGCGGCCTTCAAATAACTTTTTTATCACTTCGCAACGGATGCCATTTTCCTGCAGGTATTGGTAGGTTCCGCCGGTGGCTTTTATCCTGAAGCCAATTTCGGCAAATACCCGGGCAGTTTCCAGGGCGGCCGGCTTATCCTGATCGGTCACACTCAGTAAGACGGTTCCGGAGGTGGGCAGCAATGACTGGGTGGCTTCCTGGGCTTTATAGTAAGCCAGCGCAAATGAATCAGCAATTCCCAATACTTCTCCGGTGGAACGCATTTCCGGTCCCAGTATGGGATCAACCTCCGGGAACATATTGAAGGGGAAGACTGCTTCTTTTACTCCGAAATGGGGTATCTTTTTGGAGACCAGTCTATTAATTGAGTAGGGTTGGCCGGTGTGGGCTGCCATCATTATTTCGGTGGCGATCCGAGCCATGGAAATATTGCAAACCTTCGATACCAGGGGAACGGTTCGCGATGCTCGCGGGTTGGCTTCCAAAACATAAACCCGGTCACCTTCGATGGCGTATTGCATATTCATCAAACCAACCACGTTGAGCTCCTTGGCAATCATCCTGGTATATTCCTCAATGGTGGCAATATGCCCGGCCGGAATGGTGATGGGCGGGATAACACAGGCTGAGTCGCCCGAATGAATGCCGGCTAATTCGATATGTTCCATTACGGTTGGCACAAAGGCATCATTGCCATCAGCAATAGCGTCGGCTTCGGCTTCAATCGCGTTACTGAGGAATCTATCAATCAGAATAGGTCTTTCAGGAGTCACTCCAACTGCGGCGGCCAGGTACTGACGCAGCATTTCCTCGTCATGTACCACTTCCATGCCCCGTCCACCTAAAACATAGGAGGGACGGACCATCAAAGGATAGCCAATACGGCCGGCAATGGCCAGAGCCTGGTCCAGGTTAACCGCCATACCTGATTCTGGCATGGGAATATTAAGTTTCTCCATAATTTGCCGGAAACGATCGCGGTCTTCGGCCAGGTCAATGGTTTCGGGAGTAGTGCCGAGAATTGTGACCCCGGCTTTACCAAGTTCGGCGGCAATATTCAAGGGAGTCTGTCCTCCAAACTGAACTATTACTCCCAGCGGTTTTTCCTTTTCGTAAATGCTTAAAACATCCTCTACCGTCAGGGGTTCAAAATACAGCTTATCGGAAGTATCGTAATCAGTGGAAACTGTTTCCGGATTACAATTGACCATGACTGTCTCATAACCCAGATCACGCAGGGCAAAGGCGGCATGCACGCAGCAATAGTCAAACTCAATGCCCTGACCGATACGGTTCGGACCTCCGCCCAGGATCATTACTTTCGGCCGGTCGCTGGAGGTGGTCTTATCCGCCGCATTGTAGGTGGAGAAATAGTAGGAGGCGTTTTCAACTCCACTTACCGGAACAGCTTCCCAGCCTTCTACCATTCCTAAAGCGGTGCGGCGCTGACGAATTTCTGTTTCCGGTAAATTTAACAGCATGGCTAAATAACGATCCGCAAAGCCATCTTGCTTAGCCTGAATTAGTAAGGAATCAGGTAATTGGGCCCCTTTATACTTCAGTATTTCCTCTTCCAGTCTAACCAGTTCCTGCATTTGTTGAATGAACCAGGCCTTAATATGGGTCAAGCGGTGGAGTTGGTCCACATCTGCACCTTGGCGCAAGGCTTCATACATAATAAATTGACGTTCACTCGAAGGTTCAGCCAACATGGACAGCAAATCATCCAGTGAACGCTGGTTAAAATCTTTCGCAAATCCTAAGCCGGAACGGCTGATTTCCAGGGAGCGAATGGCTTTATGAAAAGCTTCTTTATAGTTCTTGCCAATGCTCATTACTTCTCCCACCGCTCTCATCTGGGTGCCGAGTTTATCAATGGAGCCGGGGAATTTCTCGAAAGCCCAGCGGGCAAATTTTATAACCACGTAATCGCCCGAAGGGGTGTATTTATCCAGGCTGCCATCCCGCCAGTAGGGAATTTCGTCGAGAGTCAAGCCCGCTGCCAGCAAGGTAGATACCATAGCGATAGGAAAGCCGGTAGCTTTGGATGCCAGGGCGGAGGATCGGGAGGTGCGGGGGTTTATTTCGATAATTACCACTCGATCGGTTTGGGGATCGTGGGCAAACTGGACATTGGTTCCGCCAACTACTTCGATGGCTTCTACAACATCATAAGAATATTTTTGCAATCTGGCTTGCAGTTCAGGACTGATGGTCAACATGGGGGCGGCACAAAAGGAATCACCGGTATGGACACCCATGGCATCAATGTTCTCAATAAAACAAACCGTAATCATCTTATTGTTAGCATCCCGTACCACTTCCAGCTCTAACTCTTCCCATCCCAAGACGGATTCCTCTACCAGGACCTGGCCAACCAAACTGGCGGCAATACCGCGGTTAGCAATAGTTCTTAGCTCTTCAACGTTATATACCAGGCCTCCGCCGGTGCCACCCATGGTATAAGCGGGGCGAATAACTACCGGATAGCCGAGTTCCCCGGCAATACTTTCAGCTTCCTCAACACTATAGGCTGGTTGGCTGCGCGGCATCTCGATACCCAGTTTATTCATAGTCTCCTTGAATGCGATGCGATCTTCACCACGTTCAATGGCATCGATTTGCACCCCGATTACTTTGACTGCGTATTTTTCTAAAATACCTGCCTGGCTTAGTTCCGAGCATAAGTTTAAAGCTGACTGACCGCCTAAATTGGGTAACACTGCATCGGGCCGTTCTTTGGCTATTATGTCCGTCAGACTCCTTAAATTGAGGGGTTCAATGTAGGTAACATCAGCAATTCCCGGATCGGTCATAATAGTGGCGGGATTCGAATTTACCAGCACAATCTGGTAACCCAATTTACGCAGGGCTTTGCAGGCCTGGGTTCCGGAATAGTCAAATTCACAAGCCTGTCCAATTACGATAGGCCCGGAGCCAATAATCAGTATTTTGTTAATGTCAGTTCGTTTCGGCATATTTTTCCTCCCAATTTGTAATGTAGCTATAGTTTACTCTGGTAGGTAAAGTTATATTAAACTTATTAATTCTATCATAAATAAGCTATAAGTTACACGCTCATCAATGTATACAGTCGACTCATTCAGGGGCTGGTTTTTTAAACCGGTCACTTAAGTTTAGTCATATTCTCATTTAATATCTTGATTTAAACGGCAACTTGAGCTATAGTTTTGGGCAATAAACCAAATAATAACTATTATGCAGAGGGGTTAAGAGATGGCTAAGATTGAATTTAAAACTGAGTCAAAACGCTTATTGGATCTGATGATTAATTCCGTTTATACCAATCGGGAAATCTTTTTGCGGGAATTAATCTCTAATGCCAGCGATGCAATTGACAAATTATATTATCGCGCTTTAACAGATCCAGACATGGGAATGAAACGGGAAGATTTTGTAATCAATATTGTAATTGATAAGGCTAATCGGACCCTGACCTTGTCCGATACGGGTTGTGGGATGACCCAAGAGGAACTGGAGACTAATCTGGGCACGATAGCCCAAAGTGGATCATTGGCCTTCAAAAATGAAAATCAGGCTAAAGAGGACATTGACATAATTGGTCAGTTTGGGGTGGGCTTTTATTCGGCCTTTATGGTCAGCAGCCGTCTTACGGTTATTAGTAAAGCCTATGGCTCGGAGCAGGCTTTTAAATGGGAATCAGAAGGGGTTGACGGGTATTCCATCACCGCTGGCAGCAAGGATGGCATAGGCACGGATATCATTCTTAAAATTAAGGATAACGTCGGCGATGATAACTACGATGAGTTTTTGGAAAGTTATAGAATCAAATCCCTGGTGAAAAAATACTCGGATTATATTCGGTATCCGATTAAAATGGAAATTGAAAAACATAGGCCCAAGGAAGGTTCTGAAGAGGAATATGAAAGCTATTTGGAAACTGAGACCCTAAATAGTATGGTACCCATCTGGCGTAAGAATAAAAACGAATTGAAAGATGAGGACTATAACAACTTTTATCAGGATAAGTTTTACGATTATGAAAAACCCCTGCGAGTAATTCATAGCAGTACGGAGGGAACCGCAACCTATAACGCTTTGTTATTTATCCCTGCCCGGACTCCCTATAACTATTATACCAAGGATTATGAGAAAGGCTTGCAGCTCTATTCCAACGGTGTTCTTATTATGGATAAATGCGGGGATCTGTTACCGGACCATTTTAGTTTTGTAAGAGGCCTGGTGGATTCTCAGGATTTATCCCTGAATATTTCCCGCGAGATGCTCCAACATGACCGCCAGTTAAAGCTGATAGCTAAAAGTTTAGAGAAAAAGATTAAGAGCGAACTATTGGACATGTTAAACCAGGAACGCGAAAAATATAATGATTTCTATAAAAGCTTCGGACTGCAGCTGAAGTTTGGGGTTTATAACGGCTATGGGGTCAACCAGGAACTTTTGAAAAATCTCATTATGTTCCATTCTTCCAAAGAGAAGAGCCTGGTGACAATTCCTGAATATATTGGCCGGATGCCCGAGGACCAAAAACACATCTACTATGCTGCCGGTGAAAGCATTGAAAGGATCGAAGGCTTGCCGCAAACGGAACTGGTAAAAGACAAAGGTTATGAAATCTTATACCTTACTGATGATGTGGATGAGTTCGCCCTGCGCATTCTCCATGAATATGACGGCAAAGAATTCAAGTCCGTCTCCAGCGGTGACTTAGGTCTGGAAAGTGAAGAAGAGAAGAAGTCCGCGGAAAAACAGGCTGAGGATTATAAAGAGCTGTTTAGCTTTATGCAGGAATCACTTAACGGTAAGGTCAAAGAGGTCCGTTTATCACCCCGACTGAAGTCCCATCCGGTGTGTCTGACCAGTGAGGGAGCATTATCATTGGAGATGGAAAAGATTCTGAATGCCATTCCCACTGATAATAATAATATCAAGGCGGACCGAATCCTGGAAATTAATCCCCATCATCCGATATTCGACAAGCTGAGTGATTTACTTAAGAATGATAAGGATAAGCTGAAAATGTACAGCGATATGCTTTACACCCAGGCTCTGCTCATTGAGGGTATGGCCATAGACGATCCGGTGGCTTTCTCCAACTCCATCTGTAACTTAATGGTATAACCCGAGCTGAAGTTTTTTTTCAGGGACGTGATTCTAAGAAGCATCTACTGTTCAAGGTAGGTGCTTTTATTTCAAACTGGGTACCGGTTTGGTTGGTAGTTGCAGCCTATAGTCAGGGGAAAGCAGGATTAAACATATGTTTAAAACATAGCCTAATTGTAATGTGGGAATAATTGAAATGCATTTGGTTTTTCCTTAAACCTGTCAACTTAGGATGTCTTCATGTTTGTAGAGTAGTATCTCAAAAGTACACCTGGATTTTGCCCAAGCGAGAATAGGTAGATCCATAAATGATGAAGGAGGTTGTGTGGTGGTAAAAGTAACGGTTAGACAACTGGTGAGGGAGACTGACAGTTATGCTGGGCAGGAAGTGGATATTAGCGGGTGGATCAGAAGTAATCGCGATCAGAAGTCCTTCGGTTTTATAGCTTTGAATGACGGTACCCACTTTAACACCATCCAGGTTGTATATGAGAAAGAGTCACTGACCAATTTTGAAGAAGTGGCCCGGTTGAGAGTAGGTTCCGCGATCAGTGTAAAAGGAACCTTGATTAAAA
>CAZYJA010000135.1:0-7813 GCA_964647245.1 uncultured Syntrophomonas sp.
GTAATAAGCATAAAAATGGTTTTGCTAAGGAATATCGCCGCCATGGTTAGAATCGGCAATCCCCACCAGGCTTTTTCGGCGGGAATCTTCACATAATTAATAACCGCCGCCAGAACCAGAACACTGAGCAGATTAGACCATAAGGCTATTCCATCTACTACCGTAAGGAATCCAACCAGTGAGAAAGTTGCTACCACCGCACTACGGGTTCGATTTTTCCAAGCAAATGCTGCCATAAATGCATAAATAAAAGGTAATAACTCCCCCAGGATAAATGCTCGGGACATGATCAGCGACCCTATCGCCAGGAGTACGTTGTCAGGTTTAGCCAATTGTATCAGCCCATCCCGGAGCCCGGAACTTTGCACCTTCGCCCAATTGATGGCGGGCATTTTAAAACGGCGCACCTTTTTCCTTTTTCTCCCTCTTTGGGGGCTATGTTCAAGCACCCTTTGAAAAGGGTATATTTCTTGTCGTTCCAACCGCTCTCTCCCCCTCGTCAAAATAATAAGTCCTATAATTATAACAATACTAGTTGGAAAATATTGTCACGTGCAGGGGGAGGCGCTTTTTTCATTAATACATAATCTCATTATTTGGCCATGATAAGACCAGTATCAGCCTTAATTCAACAAATTGCTTTTCTGACCGGGGCCTAAAGACGCGAAAAAAGGACTTCTCTACGTGAAAAGAAGTCCCCTTTTTTGCTAAATCTTAAGATAGCCTGATTACTTTTTCAAGTAGATCAGCCAATAAATGAACCCTACACAAATCGATCCGCCTACTATGTTGCCCAGAGTAACCGGCAGAAGATTAGCGGACAAGAAATGTGAATAGTTGAAGATACCGGCCATAGCATCAGGGGTCATTTTGTTTGCGGTGGCTGCCAATGCCGGGGCACCGTTGGCAATAGTGATCCCCATGGGGATAAAGAACATGTTGGCAACACTATGTTCGAAGCCGCTGGATACGAAAGCCATGATGGGGAAGAAGATGGCGAATATTTTACCCGCAATATCCTTGGCGGCGAAGGCCATCCATACAGCCAAACAAACCAACCAGTTACAGAGAATGCCGCGCATAAAGGCCTGGGTAAAGCTCAGGGTCAATTTGCCTTTGGCGATTGCCATGGCTTTTATTCCCATGGCGCTGATGGCGGTAGCGTCGCCCCAAAATCCGGCCATATAAATAATATAAACCAAAATTATTGAACCTACAAAGTTGGAAATAAATACGGTGGTCCAGTTCACGGCCAATCCGCCCCATTTAGCCTGGCCATTACAACAGGAAATAAAACAGGCCATAGCATTACCGGTAAACAGTTCGGAACCGGCGATAACTACCATCATCAGGCCTACGGAGAATACGGCACCGAACAGGAACTGTCCGCCCGATGTTCCAGCCGCTTCCATGGAACCTATCTTAGTGGCCAGGTTAGCCCCAAAGCCAATGTAAGCACCGGCTAACATTCCCAGTATAAACATCTTCCAAATCGGTAGCTCTGTTTTTGCTTTGCCTCCATTAGCAGCGGCAGCAGCAATTTCTGCAGGGGTTAAGAAATTCATATAATTTTCCACTCTCCTTTTTTTGATCTAAAAATATCTCTCCAGCGAACCCTGTATTGTGGTAGCAATAACCCCCTCTCCTGGTAAAATAAGGCCCTCACATCGGTCAAGCCCCTAATTAATATGGTTCTGTACCCAAGCACAGCCGAATTTTTCTGGCAACGGCATTATGCTTGAGCTATACCCGTATTTGGTAAAGCAACCACCGGCCGACTTATTTCCAAATCTAAACATTTATATTGTGCCGGGTTAACCCCAATGTTAAAATAATCACAATGCTAAATGTTATGATTTATATGACTTGGATATTATTGCTTATCGAAGGACTATTTCTACATTAATCGCCAAATACCTGCGCTACCTGAGCACTATAATTCATCGTTATGTTAATTATAACCATAAATTATTTAGGAGGTATTTAAATGTCCCATAAAGCACCAACTTTTGACCTCAACAACCTGCTTGTTTCCCTGAGCGAAGGACTGGCAACCTTTGAGAACCATTTCCCGTTAGATGAATTTGCCCAAGGACATTATCAACAACACCCTTTCATCACCTTGTTGACCTGTTGTGATTCCCGGGTGCCTCCATCCATGCTGGGAGATACTTTCAACCGGGTTTTTTGCGTGGAGAATATCGGTAATCAGGTGAAGAACAGTGAAGGGTCCATTCTGTATGGCCTATTGCATTTACACACCCCGTTTATGGTTGTGGCTGGCCATAGTGAGTGTGGAGCCATTAAGGCGGCTACCTCAGATTATGGTTCGGAACCGTCGGCCCTGGTAAATGAGCTGAACACCGTAAAAAAATCGCTCGATCAAGCCTGTAGAGGGCTAAAGGTGGATTTGGCCGCTATGTCCATCCATCAGGCGCAACTATCAGAAATCAATATCGATATCCAGATTGACCTGCTCCTGGCTCAACCCGACATTGCTCCCCTGGTGGAGGATAAGAGCCTGCAAATTATCGGAGTGTTCGTCGATTTGCACAATATTTACGGCCAGGGCTACGGCAAAGTTTTTACCGTAAACGTAAATGGCGTGAAAGATGTAGAAGTTATTAAGCAAATGGATAAGATAGGCGTTTTCGCTGGTAGAGCCGCCCGATTGAATAACTAGCATTGGTTGGCCGGCAGCCTGAATTACGAAAGGTGGTTGGGTGATGATATCTGCAGGAAGATTAATTATGTTGAGCGGACCTTCGTGTGTGGGCAAGGGTCCCTTGTGCCAGGCATTGAAGATGTTCTTCCCCGAGATGGAGCAAAACCTCCAAAAACTAGTACTTTATAACAGCCGAAGGCCACGACCGGGTGAAATCGAAGGAGTGGACTATTACTTCCGCTCCCGGGAAGAAATTCAGTCCTTAGGTGAGTGTGAAGGTTTCATTATTCTTGATGTCCGCGGTGACCTGCAAGGTCTAAACCTCGCGGAACTTCGGGCCATACTGCAGAGTGGCCGGGACGCCTTTTTTGAAGGCAATCCTTTTGTACCGCAAGCTATCTGGAGTCTCCCGGAAATGGCCGAAGTTCCCATGCTGAAAGTCTTTCTATCTCCCCTGTCCCGCCATGAAATCATCTGGCTAACCGAACAGGGTGCTTCCTTACCTGACCTCTTAACTGAGATGATGCGCCGCAAGCTCTTAAGACGGACCAAGCGCCAAAAGGGCCTCTTGTCGCTGCAGGATCTGGTGAATATCGACCAGCGGGCCAGCAGCGCTCCGCTGGAGCTGCAATTGGCCTGGCAGTTCGACTGGGTAATCCCGAATCACGATGGTGAAGACCATGAAAACTGGACTTCTTTCTACTATCCGGCTGGCGATGCACTTAAATCTCTGCTGTGTTTTGCGGCTATTTTAAGCGGCCAGGAGGCTCCCGCAGCCGAACAGTGGGAACGCCATCTGTGGCCTGAGACCAAGGTTTAACGATCCGCCAGGGACATGATAAGGCCCTGCAAAAGCTCGCTTTCACTGACCACTACTTCCGGCTTATCCAGAGCGACCACAATCATTAGCATTATCAGCGCCCCCTTGTTTATTATATCGGCGCGTTCGGGCTGCAGTCCGGGCAACCGGCGCCGCAGAGTCAGAGGCATCCGTTCCAGCATATTATATAGGTCGCCGATTTCCAGGCGCTTTAACACCTGGCCGTGCACCCGTTCCGCATCATATTCGGCCAGACCCAGCTTCATAGCTACCAGCGTCGTAGCGGTTCCCCCCACCAGCACTAACGGGCGGCCCAGAACTTGCTCTTTTATCATCTTTAGCGGGGCTAGCAGGGCATCTATTTGCCCGGCATACATATCCGCTTCAGTAGCTCGCACCGCACCCACTGGGAGCGAAAGCAGAACGTTGGCTTCAGGGCAGATGAATTCTGTACTCCCCCCACCCAAGTCAACTACCAGGGGGAGAGGTTCGAGCTGCAAACCCCGGGTGACCCCCCCATAGCTGAGCAGGGCTTCTTCTGCACCGGTTACGATATCTACTTTCATCCCGCTCTCCTGCCAGGCTCGGAGCACAAACTCAGCTCCATTGGCCGATTCTCTAACCGCGCTGGTGGCAATAGCTCGATATCTCCCTACCCCATAATCCTGCATTATGGCTTGGAACCGCCGGAGCGTGAAGAGGGTCCTGGTCATGGCGTCGGGGCTAATTGAACCTGAGTCATTTAATCCCTCTCCTATCCGGGTAGTATCCAGTTCATTATGTAGGGTCTTCCAACCCGTGCCGGCATCTCTTTCAACTATGAGCAGACGGCAGGAATTGGTGCCTATGTCAACTGCTCCAAAACGCATCCTTATCTTCCTTTCTGAGCTTTAGGAAAGTGCCTGTGGCTCATATCATATTTTATAGTACGCTATTATCAAATAATAAAAGCACTTCCGAAGAAGTGCCTGAATGCGGTTATTGATTATTAGGTTTGTTACGCTTTCTGGTCTCCACCTTGTTTTTAAGAGGCTGCATTCTCTCATCACTTTCTTTTAGGAAGCGAGCAATCTTATCATCCAGACTGACCGGTGTCTCCACTCGCTTGGGGCTAAAACCCCTGGCATCCCGCCTGGGAGCAGGTCTGCTTTCGGGCCGGTTCACCCTGGGGGGTATAATCTTAGGAGGAAGGGTCTGCTTAATGGACAAACCTATTTTCTTCCCGGCGACATTAAGTACTTTGACTTTTACACTATCTCCTTCTTTGATAAAGTCCTTGACATCTTTTACGTAGGTGTCGGCTATTTCTGATATGTGTACCAGCCCCACCAGTCCACCCGGGAGTTCGATAAAAGCCCCAAAAGTGGTGATGCCTTGTACCTTACCATCCAATAAATCACCGGGTGCAATAACAGTATTAGTTTGTTCAATTGGCATAGACGTTAAGATCCCCCTCAAAAATTGTGCTATATCTATTTTATAAAATGCATGGCTAGTAGTCAACCAGCAATCACAAATTACTTCTTAGGGTATTACCTTAATAATTGTTCTTTCGCCGTTTTTAACCATGCCCAACTGTTCCCTGGCAATACGTTCGATCGCTTCAGGTGAATCCAGGTTTTGCAAAGTGGTTTGGAGTTCTGCATTAATCTGGGTTAGGCGTACCTTTTCCTGCTGCAGTTTTTTCTCCCGGACCGAAAGTTCGTAGATTATCTTGGCCCGGGGAACGATGGTAAATAACATTAAGCACAGCAAACCGGCCAAGACCAGTCGCAGCATCTTTTTATTCGGTTTCGTCTGAGTCATTGTCGTCCTCCCCTCCTGATAAACCCATTATATTGCCGGGAAGCACGATAACGATTTCATAGCCCTTGGTGCGGGCACGATGATACAGAGTGGCGACCGTACTGGCAGTTACATTAAGGGTACGGGTTATTTCTTCGGTGCTTTTACCCATCTCCTTAAGAATTACCACTTGTCTCTCCCTGAAACTTAACTTTTCGGCTCCCCTAATTTCGATATGCATTTATATACACTCTATCCACAGTTTATCCACAAATTGTGGACAATTTGTTTATGCGTTTACTTTCGGGTAGCATATCACAAATTCCTGCTAATTTCAAAAAAATATTTAAGGGTCCAGCAATAATTGGCCAGCCCTTAATCACTAATAATATCATTATCATCCGGAGGGGGAGGTTTCTTCCATTTCCGGCCTTGCGTCAAGATCCAGGCGCCCCCTGCTGCCAGTGGCTTGGTTAGGCCCGCCCAGACAGCCTGGAACATAAATGCGGTAAGTTTGCCTAAGTGTTGAATTGGCTTTTGCAATCGCGGGGCCACCCGTTTGTAATAAACAACTCCACCTACCACCAGCGCAATAAATACATATATCCGAATTTCACCCTGATTGATCACGAACAAGGCCACAGCAATCACAATTATCATAATTATCCACAGGATTAGGTCCATTAAGTAAAGAACATATCTGCTCATCCGCAGGTTATGAATGGTTGACTGGTAATAATGAAATATGAGTCCCGCTAGCATTCCTAAAAGGAAGGTAAGCAAGAACGCTTCTATCTGGGCAAATAGCCCCACAGTGAACCCTCCTTATTTAAACAGACGCCCCAGCATATTCTTGCCTTTGGCTTTAATATCAGTGCCCTGGGGCTTGTAGCCAATAATGTTAACATTACCCTGTATGGCCACTTTGCCATCATCCAGGTTGAGCGCATTAATATGCAGTTCTTCCCCGGTAATAGCCAGATATCCCAGAGTGGTAGCCAGAATAATTTCCTGTTCCTCGAAACTAATAACATTGGTTACTCCCGTTAACTCCATGCGCTGACGGTTTGCCAGGCTCAGGGAATGTTCCGCCATAATTATCGCCTCCTTAATTTAAACGAGCTATATTCTTTATAGAATATGCATAAGGGGAGCCTAATTATGACAGTCTTTTGCAGTGAGGTGACCAGGCGCTGATAGGTGCGGTAAACCAAAAAGCCGCCCTTTAGTAAATGTACTTACTAAAGGACGGTTTTTTATTGCTAGCTTTGGCAGGGTGTTGACCTTTTGAAACCTTACTCAATCACTCGATACAAGTTTTTAGCTTCGTTGGCTTTGACATTTTCTACTATGGTTAAAATTTCAAAGGAACTCTCTTTGGCTCCTACTCTTAAACTAATGATATCTCCAACCTTGACCTCTGTGCTCGGTTTCGCAATCCTGGCATTAACCATAACTCTTTCATTCTCGGCAAAGTCTTTGGCAACCGTACGGCGCTTAATAATTCTGGATACTTTCAGGAACTTGTCTAGTCGCATCTTAATCTAAGGCGTCTTTTAATGCTTTTCCTGGTTTAAACGCCGGAACCTTGGCCGCAGGAATGTCTATTTCCGCACCGGTTTGGGGATTTCTACCCTTGCGGGCCTGTCGGTCTCTGACTTCGAAGGTTCCAAAACCGATGAGCTGTATCTTGTCTCCGGATTTTAGTGCACTTTCCACAGCCGTAATAAAAGCATTAATAACCTTTTCGGCATCCTTTTTGGTCATCCCGGCGGTACCAGCCACTTCACCTATCAATTCTGTTTTATTCAAGATATCCTCCTCCTCTTATCCTTGCAATATACAATGGTTATTCGCCCCGTTTTCGATTTATCCTTTATTTGGATAAAAAAACTTTAAACCTATAACCCCAGGGCCTTGGCCTCATCCCATAGTTGATCCATCTCTGCCAGGCTGTATTCAGAGAATGTACGGCCTGAATCCTTTACCTTTTGCTCTATGTAGTTAAAACGACGCGTAACTTTGTCGTTAGCCTGCTGTAGAGCCTGCTCAGGTTCAACCTTTCTAAACCGGGCCACGTTTACGAGTGCAAATAGTACATCACCCATCTCTTCTACTATGTCCTCATCAGTCTGGGCCTCATCCAACTCTAAGAGCTCTTCTTGGAACTTGTCCATGGCTCCTTTAATCGTAGGCCAATCGAACCCTACCCGGCTAACCTTTTCCTGAATTTTCTCTGCTCGCATCAGGGCTGGCAAACCCTTCGGAATGCTCTCCAGGAGACTGGATTTCCCCCCCTTTCGCTTTAGATCCTCCCATATGTTCAAAACATCCTCACTGGTTTTCAAGTGCATGGACCCAAAAACATGGGGATGCCTGTCCACCATTTTATTACTAACTGTCCGGGCAACATCGGCAAAATTAAAATGACCTTCCCGTTCCGCCAGGTTTGCATGAAAAACTACCTGTAGTAGTAAGTCTCCCAGCTCTTCGCACATTTTATGCATATCGCCTTCGTTTATAGCTTCGATAACCTCATAGGT
>CAZYJA010000136.1:0-7763 GCA_964647245.1 uncultured Syntrophomonas sp.
ATTACCTGCCAGGAAAATATATTGTAAATTGTTAGGCTTTTTTACCTTGCGTAGCAGCTCGATACTTCCTCAAATGATTACTGCTTTTCGCTAACATGCGCCCGTAGCCGGCCTGATCAGCTCGATTCATCTTCGCCTGATTATAGATTATTCATAAGTATGCGTTTAATCTTTTGGCCTAATTTGAATTCTTCATTGCTTAAACCGGGAAATGGCAATACTTTTTTAGCCTCCGACGGGGGGTTTTCATAGGTGCAAATTTGCAAATCTTTGCGGGTGATGGCAGTTCGCAATTTTTCCACTAATTCTCGAGCTCCGCTTAATTCGGAGCTTAGAGCCACATTTCGACTTTCGGCTTTTTTTATACCTCTTTGCAGGCTCATTAGGTCTCTCTCATAGAGAAATAGCTTGCGGTTTAGCTTTTCATTGTCATTTCGCACCCGGTCTATTTCCAATGCCAACTGGTTCGCTATTTCTATTTCCGGTGAGGAGCTATCTCCCTGATCCCCGTTGCTGTTATATTGCACTTCTTCATCACTATAAAGCTTTACCACCTGTTCCTGGACTGCTAGTATCATATACTTTATAGAATAGCGAAGTACCAGTTCATTGCCCTGCATTTCCCCATCCCACTTCAGCTCTTGAACTTGGATAACAAATACCGCATCATTTATTGATTCGATTGATTGGTCAAAATCACCGGGGGCTATGCGTTCTCTTATTATCTCCTGCCGGCTGATTAATTGGGTATATCCCGCCTGATCTTCCAGAAGCGCGATTATTTCCAGGTGCAACCGGGCTTCCAGGGCTTTTCCCTGCCACTCTGTGCGGGGATTTTTTAGCTTTAGCTTAATGTCGTCAAGCCGTTTAAACAAGTGATCCGTGCCAAAGCGGCTCTCTCGTTGACAAACGCGCGGAGATGCCAAACTAGCCAGTACTACCGGGGACCACAAGCTAATATCCTGAGTCATATTCTCACCTCTTGCCATAGATATTGTTAGTATTAGATTTATATGGCTGGCCACTGGCAAGTATGTTACCTAACTGTGCAGTTTCACCGCTAGGAAGCTGCTAAAAAAGCGCGAAAAAAAAGCTGCATCTTAAGATGCAGCCCAAGTTTTCTATATTCTAAGCGTTGGCCGAGGCTATTCTAATTTCCGAGTCCTGCTGGTCATATACAAATAACTCAACTGTTTCGGTAAGTACATCTGCATAACTATATGATACTTTCCTAACAACCTTACGTTCACTTAATCTTACTACAAATATGTTAGGGTACAAGGAATCTAATACCCCTTCCCTCTCTATTATTCGATTTCTACCTCGGTTGGCTTTCAGTCTGACTTTGCTCCCCACGAAAAATTCCAGATCTTTTTTTATTTCCGAGATCGCTCTAGGAGAATTCACACTACCACCCTCTTTATTCAATATGTTCATTATGTTACACTATCTGGCGCCGCATGTCAACTTCAAAATAAATAGTATATAAAAAAATGAAGGTAGTGTCAATAAAATAATGAGGTAATTTAATTTTTGTGAGCTATCTCCTAGTCCTGGCCTTGGGGGACCAGGGCGTTGACCAGCCGCGCCACATCTTCGATGCTTAAGTTTTCAGGTCTTAGATTGGAGGACAATCCTAATTCCTTTAACTTGGTTTCAGTTGCTGCTTTGTCTAGCTTGAAAAAACTGCTGGTAATATTTAAAATAGTCTTTCTTCTTTTTTGAAAAGCGAATCTTAAAAAATCCCGAAAGATCTCTTCCTGATTAACCAAAACCCGCCTGGCACTTTGCGGGGTTATCCTTAAGACTGCCGAATCCACCTCCGGCTGAGGCAAGAAACAATGGCGCGAAACATTCATGACATGTTTTACGTCCGCATAGTAAGCAGTAGTCAGAGTTAGCCTGCCGTAATCCTTGCTCCCTGGTGAGGCTAGAATTCGTTCCCCTACTTCTTTTTGCATCAGGAGGGTAGCCGCTTGCATATGCGGGCAATGCTCCAATAGCTGAAAAAGAATCGGGGTAGTAATGTTATAGGGAATATTGGCACACACCTGATAGGATGCCATTTGGTCCAATTCAAAAGCCTTTTGCAACTCTGCTTCAATGTCTACTTTAAGTACATCCCTAAACACAAACTTAACGTTGCTATTTTCGCTGGCCAACTCTTGTAAAGCCGGTGCCAGGCTGGTATCAATCTCTATGGCTAATACTCCCCGACTGCGAGCCGCCAATTGCTGGGTTAACCCTCCCAGACCAGGGCCAATTTCAACCAGATATTGTTCCGGCGTAATAGCACAAGATTCCGCTATCTTGATTAGTATATTTCTATCCACCAGAAAATTCTGGCCTAATCTTTTTTTGGGCAAGAGTCCATATTTCTTCATTAAATTTTTAGTAAACGATGGAGAAGCTCTATCCAGCATAACTTTACCTCACTTAAAGGGAGTTCCCTATGACCCTAATTTTATCTGCTTATTATACTATAAATAACCGCAAAAAAACCCGGAGCCCAAAAAAGCTCGGGTTTTTGTCCTAGTAGGTCGCATTTACTGTCCGCGGATATTCTTATTTAGCTCATTAATATCCTGGGCATAACTCTGCATAGGTTTACCCTGGATCACTCCTGCCGCTACATCCTGCAGTTTCTTAATCAGGTCGGGATCGGTAGTAAGTAATACCTCACTTATCTTCGGACTATCGGCCATTATTTTAGCTTTGACTTCGTTCATTATATTCATTTCCCTGGTTTTATCCTGGCCCTGGGGATCTAAGGTTAGACCGACCATTGCCACTAGTCTTTCGCTGTCGGCGCCGGGAACCGGTGCATTACCTCCTACCGGACTGGGCAGAGTAGTTTCAACCCGGCCTGAGTCGCTTTGAGATACCACCACCGTAGCCTTGCGGACCCCGTTTACTTCCATAGCCAGATTAGAAAGGCGCGTAGCCATAACTCTTTTTTCAGCATCATTGGTCTGCTGAGGAGCACTAATTTGAGCATCGGGTGGATTATTTTCGTTGACCAAAGGTTTCTTAGCCGTTGCACACCCGCCCAGCAAGAAGGCACATAAACAAACCCCTAATAAAATTGTCGTTATCTTTTTCAAGCTCACCAACCTCCATTTCTTTCTACGCCTAGTGTTTAGCTAATAATGTTATTTCAAACGAAGAAAAAAGTGGTAAAAAAGAAGACATGCAAATGGGGACGGAATAATTGCGGTGCCAGGCACCACTTATTGTCCCAATAAGTGGTGCCTGGCACCGCAATTATTCCGTCCCCACTTGCGTTCAGTTTTACTCTGGCAAAATATAGACCTTCACGGTGCGACGTCCCCACTTTACGCATTGGGAATGCTCTTCCATAAACAGATCTACTATATCGCCTTTAACTGCGCCACCGGTATCAGCTGCAAAAGCGTAGCCATAACCTTCAATGTAAAGCTTGCTGCCCAAAGGAATCACCTGTGGATCAACCGCTACCATCCCCACTGCCGGGTCTTTACCGGTTGCAGTGCGAAACCCGGTGTAAGTATAGGCAGTTGCCTGCATGAAGCGGGCTTCGCGAAAATCTAAACGCTCGCCGCCACGAGATACGGAGGTTATGTTACCCATGGCTATAACTTTCTTCACCGGCTGAACCAGGGTTTCCATTTTGACCAGCGTACGTTTAGCCTCCTGGCCATTGTAATAAGTTACTCGCATAGTATTGCGAGCCAGACCATTCTTGCCTGCTTGTACAGTTCGGCTCAAACCCATTTCCAGGGTCGGATCAGTGGTCTTTTCCACTTGATACGGCATTACTTGATCTTCGTTGATCTCTTGTTCGGTGACCCGAATTACTTCGATTTCCTGTTGGGGCACCACCATGGTATCCGGCAGGGTTTTCACAACGTCTTTATCTCCCAGATTAAACCCGGCCAAGGTAATCGCCTCTTTAACCGTAATGGGGGTCGTGTAGATCTCCCGGCTTACTCCGTCTGCCAGTACTGTGACCTTAAATGCCCGGGTAACTGTGATCCTCATATTCTTCTTGATTGCGGTGTCAAGGGACGGTTCTACAGTATCTTTGCCTTCCAGCATTATTTGGTTTTGGTCCAAAATGCCACCCACAGTGCCCATAAATAACACTCTGCTCTTTATCAACTGTCCATCGACTTGAATTTCAACCGGTTTTTGCATGGCATAAATCAAACTACCCAGAAGTAAGCCCATTGTTAGTATGCTGGCGATTAAGGTTCCCTTTCTCGACCAAACAATACTCATGCAATTCCTCCTTTAAATCAATATCGCCCCGAAGGATATTGAAGTACTTCTATTCTATGCTTTTTGGTATAAAAATGTCAAAATCTTCTCCTTTATATGTATTGCAACCCATTTATTTCCATAACTAGCAGTAAGCATAGCTGTTAATATTATTATCCTTTAACTCAAATATTATTCCTAACCTTACAAATAGTTTGTAGAAATAAATATTCTGGCAAAAAAAGAATAGGACATATTCTGCCCTATTCCTGCAAATATATTTATTAGTAGACTAAATATCTAATCCTTGAGGCGATATACTTCCCGGGCATTGCGACCAGTTAGATAAGCCATTTCATCCGGATGCTGCTGGCGCAGTTCAGCCATTTTTTGCACTACCCGGCTGACATTAGCTGGCTCATTTAATTTGCCCCGCCATGGTTCCGGGGTCAGGTAGGGGCAATCTGTCTCTACCAATAGGCGATTCTGCGGTATTTTAACGACTACTTCCTGGGCTTTCCTGGCATTCTTGTATGTCAGGGGGCCGGCAAATGATATATAAAAACCCTCTTTTATCGACTCCAGGGCCAGGGGCAAGCTGCCGGAAAAGCAGTGCATGATCCCCCCATTTTTCCCCCCCTTATGTTTTTTCACTATATCCATTACATCCTGATGGGCTTCACGGTCGTGAATTATAATGGGTTTCCCTATTTCATGAGCCAGTTTGATCTGCTCTATAAAAGCTGCTTGCTGTTTATCCCGCGGGGAAAGATCGCGGTAATAATCCAGCCCGATTTCTCCGATAGCTACTACCCTGGGGTCTTTAGCCAAATCCCGGATCTTTCCTAACACCTCGGATGTCAAAGTTTGGGCATCATGGGGATGTACTCCCACGGCCGCATATATCTGTTTATATTTGCGGGCTAATTGTACTGCTTGTTGAGACGATAGCAAATCGAAGCCCACACAGACTATCTTCTCCACTCCCGCTTCCTGGGCTCGGTGCAGTACACTCGGTAAATTATTCAGCAGTTCCTGGTCCTGCAGGTGGGCATGAGTGTCAATTATCATATAGTATTCATTCCCCTCTGTACCTTATCACGTGCACTCGGTGTCAAACCGGACTTATTTCACGCGATTGCCGGAAGCAATATCCTTGGTAACGGTTAAAGCATCCACATATTGTTCGTCGGATGCGGCCAAAATCATGCCATGGGACATAACTCCCCTTAGTTTGGTAGGCTTTAAGTTAGCCACCACCACTACTTTCTTGCCAACCAGATCTTCCGGCGCATAATGCTTGGCAATGCCAGATACCACGGTACGCTCTTCCTCGCCTATTTTAACTCTTAGTATCAGGAGTTTATCCGCCTTGGCCATCTTCTCACAGGCAATTACCTCGGCAACTCTAAGATCAATTTTAGCAAAATCCTCAATGGTTATATATTCATCCTCCGGCCCGGCATTTTCCACCGCACCTGCCTCTGCGGCTGGCTTCACAGCTTCCTTTATCTCTTCCACCGGCTCATCCTCCCTCAGCGTTTTCATATCAATACGCGGGAAGAGCGATTCACCTTTAGACACCTGAGTTCCAGGCTTGGTTATTCCCCAACTTCCTGCCTCTTCCCATTTAACTGCCTCCACCTGGTCCCATAACCCTAACTGCTTATTGGCCCGCTCCATTAAAGTTGGCATGGTGGGCGCAGTTAGAATCAGGGCAATGCGAATGGACTCTAGCAGATTATACATAACTGCAGCTAATCTGGCCGCTTGACTTTCATTTTTCGCCAATAGCCAGGGGGCAGTCTCATCAATATATTTATTAGCCCGGGATACCAACCGGGATGCAGCAATAAGATAGGCGGAAAAATCTAGTTTTTCCAGCTTTTCCGTGGCCTCGTTAAAAGCCTGGTGAGCGCTGGCCCTAATCTCCTCATCCAAGGCAGCCGCTTCCCGCGCCTCAGGTATAACGCCGCCGAAATATTTTATAATCATAGCTACGGTCCGGCTGATCAGATTACCCAGGTCATTGGCCAGATCCGCATTAATACGGGTAGCCAGCATTTCTTCCGAATATAGGCCATCCTGGCCGAAGCTCATCTCCTTCAGCAAGTAATAGCGCACTGCATCTACTCCATATTTTTGCACCAGGATCATGGGGTCAACTACATTGCCCTTGGACTTGGACATCTTACCGCCATCCAATAGCATCCACCCGTGGCCGAATACCTGCTTGGGAAGCGGCAAATCCATAGCCATTAACATAATCGGCCAGATAATGGCATGGAAGCGCAGAATATCTTTACCGATAAGGTGCACGTCTGCCGGCCAGTAGTGGAAGTTGCTGGTCGGGCTTTCGTCGCCGTAACCGATGGCGCTCAGGTAATTGATCAGGGCATCAAACCATACATACACTACATGCTGGTCATCAAATGGCACCGGTACTCCCCAGCGGAATGTGGTGCGAGACACGCACAGATCATCCAGTCCGCTTTTTATAAAGCTCACCACTTCGTTTTTACGCGATTCCGGCTGGATGAAATGGGGATGCTGATCTATATATTCCAGAAGCCGAGACGCATATTTGGCCATATTAAAGAAATAACTCTCTTCTTTTAATACCTCCACTTCCCGTCCACAGTCCGGACACTTGCCATCTGCCAACTGCCGTTCGGTAAAGAAGGTTTCGCAAGGGGTACAATACCAGCCCTGGTATTCGGATTTAAATATGTCCCCCTGGTCATAGACCTTTTGGAATATCTTTTGTACTATCTTTTCATGCCGAGCTTCGGTTGTGCGGATAAAATCATTATTGGAAATCAACAGGGCTTGCCATAACGCGCGAATGTTCTTAACAATTCCATCCACATAAACAAGGGGTTCCATGCCCTTTTCCCGAGCCGCCCGCTCAATTTTCTGCCCATGTTCATCAGTTCCGGTCAGATAAAATACATCATAACCCTGCATGCGCTTAAACCTGGCCATACAGTCGGCGGCTACGGTTGTATAGGCATGCCCAATATGTAGATTGTCGCTGGGATAATAAATAGGGGTAGTAATATAATAGTCTTTTTTCTCCTGCATTTTTGGTCCCTCCATTAATAAACAATTAAACAAGGTATATTCTGTGTATTTTACCACAAAACTCAATTCTTATCCGCTCTTCATCGCCATAGAAATTGCAGAATTGCTGTCTTATCCCTCCGAAGGGTTCAGTCTGGCCGGAAAATCCCCGAACTCGGTGGCTATTATATCCAATTCATCCTTTGTTCTTCTAAAATTGACTATTTTTCAACTTAATACTCAAATAGCATATTTCTTGTATTTTTTTGTCATAAAATAGCTTGACTATTTCTACCAATTCTGGTATCGTTTCAAGTGGGATAAGCATTATAGATTAATACAAAAAAAGGGGGGGAACCGTTATGATGAAATCAACTGGAGTAGTAAGAAGAGTGGACGAGCTAGGACGTATTGTTATTCCCATCGAGCTGAGAAGAACTATGGGAATTGAAGAGAAGGAT
>CAZYJA010000137.1:0-7762 GCA_964647245.1 uncultured Syntrophomonas sp.
CATTGGGGTACAGCGCCGCCTCAATGGCCGCTTTTCCGGGATTACAGATCGGTCCTGTGGGCAAGCCATGGATCAAGTAGGTGTTATAAGGCGAATTTATTTCCAGATCCTTGTAGGTCACGGTTTCCCGATGTTCCCCTAAACTGTATAAAACCGTAGCATCAATCTGCAGCGCCATTCCTTTCCGTAAACGGTTATAAATTACCCCGGAAATTTTCTTGCGCTCTTCCGGTACCTGAGCTTCGCGCTCTATTAAGGACGCTATAACTATAATATTATGCAGGTTAAGTTCCTTGGTCTTAACCTGTCCGGCATAATCCTTATTCCAAACGGCAGCAAATTTGTCCAGCATCATGTTGATTATCGTCTGGGCACTGGTCTTCTCGCCAATGGTATAAGTATCCGGAAAAAGATAACCTTCCAGGTAGGATTCGTTTTTGGGTTGTCCGGTTGCCAGGAAGGGATAATTATAATCCAATAGTAATGCTTCCTGCCATTGCTCTGGCGTGCAAATATGCTTTTTGACCAGTAATTCACCTATCTGGCGTACCGTATATCCTTCAGGAATTGTGAAGGATGGTACCACTACCTTCCCCTGGGATATTTGCCAAGCCAGTTCCGGTAATGATTGACTCCTGCTAAAAGCATATAAGCCAGCTTTCAACTGTTTGTCCAACCCCTTTTGACTACAATAGATCAGAAACACTTTCTCGCTGCGAATTAGTCCGTTCTGGTGCAGTAATGCGGCCACATCCTGACCCAAACTATTTTCAGGTATACGCACTTCGATCAGGCTTTGGTCATTCGGAGCAGTCGGAAGATATTGCCGGTTTATAAATTGCCATCCCCAAAAAGTTAAAGCAGATAGCGCAACCAATATTAATAAAATGATTCTAGGATTTATTATTGAATTCACTTTGGTGTTCATCTCGGGCTGAATCATCTCTTCTCACCCTTATTTCATAATTATTAATCATCTTATTTCTGTATATAACATTGCCTGCTACCACCGATTGCTGCTCTTTAAGGCTGACCCGGCAGCACTTCGGGTACCGGCGAAGTTACAGTGCCAGCAGGCGGAACTTCGGATGGAGGGTTCGATGGTGGTTGTTCCTCTGCCCCTGGCTGGGAGCTGTTGCCTGGCTTGACTGGATCTGAAGGCAACTTAGGTTCAATAACAGGAGGAGCAGTTACAATTGGTCCTTCCAGGATCAATGTATTAAGAGGCTGATATCTATCTCGGGCAAGTTGCTCAGTCTTCACTATCTTGCCATTACTGTCATGGTAATTCCGAAACGATCTGACGACATAACCAGGGTGACCGGTGTGATCCACTTTTTGTTCACCCGGCTGCAGGCTCGGATCAGTTTCTCTAACTGTTACAAAGTCTAAGGTCTGATCGATGAAGTTGGTTACGCTAATATTCTGCTTATTTTTCAGATCGCCATAAATATTTATGGTTAGTTTGCCTCTCGCTGTAACCGCCCGTATATATATAGGGGAGTCGGTATTGTTCCTAAATTTATAATCCTGAATGCCATAAGCAACCGTAGCATCGCGACCCAGGGGAACATAAGCTACCGACAATCCGTGGTTGCTGCGTTCAACGATCTCGAGACCGGCTAATAGACAAGCATTATAAAGGGTGGAAGAAACCTGACAGATACCTCCTCCGAGTCCCGGTTCGAATCTATTCCCGACGATTACCAGGGCGTCCAAGTAACCCCTTTCCATAGTACGCATCCCAACTGTATTATTAAAAGAAAAAACTGTCTGGGGAGCAACTACGCTTTTGTTAATACTGGCAGTCGCCATGTAAAGATTCTGAGATCGGTTCACATCCCCGGCATTAAAAAGAGTCGAATAACTAGACAACTCTCCCATATGTTTTAACATTGCTTCATTAACCGATGGTTCCTGATGTTCAAAAATGATAGGTGCATTTATACTGGATATAGTGGCCAGTTGCGCCGGTAATACCTTAAAAGTGGCTTCCGCATCTACTCGAATGCCTGCTTGTCCCGGAACCGTGATCAGCCCTCGCTGGCTATCAACCTCGATAATAGCGTTCTTAAAAGGAATGCCCCATTTACTTTCCCACTCTTGAATCAAACTAGCTTTTACGTCCGAATTATAAGCGAAAGTAACCGGATAATCTATTTCCCGATTACCGTTCAAATGCATTATTTTGTCTTTCCAGTCCCGCTTTTTTTCAGCTTGCCAGACCGATTGCACGATTTGGCCGGCATCAATAGGCAGAGCTAAATTACCCAACCTGGTACTATGGCTATAATTCTCATGATAAAAGCTAACTTGGGCAGCATGCATCTCATCAACAGCAGTGTTAACTAATTCCACCGCCTCATCCTGGTTTTTTCCCTGAACTGAAACTCCTCCAATTTTTACACCCGGTATAAAAAGTTCCGTTTTTATAAATCTCTCATAAAAAGACCAGGCCAATGCCCCCGATACGACCAGACCCAACAGTAGTAATAATGCCAGTCCCTTTTTCAATTGCTCCTTTTCCAACCCCCAACCCCCAAAAACCATTGCTATTTCCTACTCATTATATTATAGATACTTCTCTATATATACCTTTCACTCTATAAATAATAAAGAAGCCCTAAGGCTTCCTCATTAATCTGGCTATATTTCTTCGTTATCAACCATTTCCTGCCAAGCATCGGCAACCTTTTCCCATTCTTCATCCTCTTCAATGTCACCTAAAAACTCGTTGCCTTCCTCATCATACACTACTTTGAGTATTACCACTTCTACTTCTGTTTCCTCATCTTCATCTTCTTCCTCTTCCAGAGGTACCAGAACCCGGTAACTTTGTCCCTCAACCTCTAGCTCAGCCAAGAGTTCAAACTCATGCTCCTCACCCTCTTCGTCTACCAAAACCAATATCGGAAAATCCTCTTCGTCAAATATTTCCTCGTTGTCCATGTGATACACCTCCTATTTCCAGACTAAAGTTATTCTAATATTTTCCACGCTTCTTTGTCAAATTACTTATTGGCCTGCCTATTGAGATAACCCTGCAATATATTCATAGCCGCCAACTTGTCAATAACCCCTTTACGCTTCTGGCGTGAGACGTTACCCTCCAACAAAACTCTTTGCGCTTCAACCGTGCTCAATCTTTCGTCCCAGTAATCAATCGGCAGTGATAAATGTTCTCCCAGGACCCGTCCAAACTCTCTGATTTCTTCCCCCTTAGGTCCAATCGTACCATTCATGTTGCGGGGAAACCCCAATACGATTCTTTCAATTGTATATTCGGTGCATAATGAAGCCAAGTGTTCCAAATCATTGGAAAGCTTACCTCTGGTTAATACCGAATGACCCTGGGCGGTCCAGCCCATCGGATCACTGATCGCTATTCCTATTCTTTTTTCGCCTACATCTAATCCCATTATTCTCATAAGTACCCATCCCTATACCAGTTTAATACCAGTTTTCATGTAATACCAGAAATAGTAACCACAATCCTGGCAGCCCATCAAAAATACCCACCCCCATTAGTTTGTCACGAGATCCCTGGATCATCCGATGGATTTCGTCACAAAATCTGGGGCGTGGGCAATTATTTTACTCTTATCCGAGATACTTTTTCAATAAGACTTCCATAATCTCATCCCGATCTACCTTGCAAATTAGGTTGCGGGCTTGCTTATGACTGGTTATATAGGCGGGTTCTCCGGAGATCATATAGCCCACCAATTGATTCAAAGGATTATAGCCTTTTTCCACTAAAGCCTCATATACCGTCTTTAATATGCGGTAAACCTGCTCCTCATCTTCAATTACTCGTTTAAAACTAACCGTATTTTCTCCTGGGCCTTGATGCATAGGAGTACCTCCTCTTCTTAGCAACTAATTCTACCAACCTGTAGTATAATCCTACAACTAGGCTAAGGTTTTTTCAACCAATTCTTTGGCAGCAGTCAAAGCTTCGCCCAGCTTACTGGTATCTTTGCCTCCAGCTTGGGCCATATCGGGGCGCCCGCCCCCTCCTCCGCCAGCGACTTGGGCCGCAGCGCCAATGATTTTGCCCGCATGAATTCCTTTGGCAACCAGATCCTTACTGGCAAAGCAGACCAGAGCTACCTTATCTTCAATCACCGCTCCTAAAACTACCACTGCACTACCTAGTTTATCCTTCAACATCTCTGCGTTCTGACGAATATCGTGGCCATCCCCACTCTGAATCTCAGCGATCAAAACCCGGGCCCCGTTAAAATCATATGCCTGATTAATTACATCCTCACTGGAGGCTTTGGAAATGCTAGCCTTTAATTGTTCAATTTCCCGTTCACGATCTTTTAAAGCTGTGTTCAAAAGATCAATACGCTTGCTTAAACCCGATGGTGGCGTGCGCAGAATAGCCGCCGCTTCTCTTAGTTCCTTTTCCATTTCGTTGAAATAACTAAGGGCATTCCGACCGGTCAAAGCTTCAATGCGCCTTAAACCTGACCCCACGCTGCCTTCACTCACAATTTTAAAAAGTCCAATCTGACCAGTATTGTTAACATGCGCTCCGCCGCATAGTTCCATACTAAAGTCACCGACCTCTACCACGCGAACTTCCTCGCCGTATTTTTCGCCAAATAGAGCGGTAGCCCCCATTTCCCGGGCCTTTTCAATCCCACTGATGGTGGTCTTTACCGGATAAGTTTCCAAGATGGCTGCATTTACTATCCTTTCAATCTCACTTAATTGCTCCTGGGTTAAAGCAACCAACTGGGAAAAGTCAAAGCGCAGTCTGCCAGGTTCAACCAGAGAGCCCTTCTGCTGAGCATGCTCACCCAACACTATTCGCAAAGCTTTATGCAGTAAATGGGTAGCGGTGTGATTGCGGGAAATATCCAGCCTTCTGTCCCCGTCGATTTGTAAATCAACCATGTCCCCTCGGCGTAAACTACCGGATAATTTACCGGTATGGATAATCCAGCGGGAAACTTTGCTTACACCCTGAACCTGGACTTGTCCAGTATCCCCGTGAATAACACCAGTATCGGCCACCTGCCCGCCACTTTCACCATAAAATGGGGTACTGGAAGTAATAACGGTTACATCAGCATCGACCGCAAAATCAACTGGTTCATCATTCTTTATAATGGCCAGAACTACCGATTCCTCCTTATATCTATCGTAACCGGTAAAGCCGGTGCCCGGTACATCGGCCAGAATACCGGCCAGTAATTGATCGTTAGCGAAATGGTTGCCGCTCTTTTGGGCATTGCGGGCACGATTACGCTGATCTTCCATCATCTGGTTAAAGCCATCCGTATCCACAGTAAAGTTATTCTCTTCGGCCATGTCTTCGGTAAGGTCCAGGGGGAATCCATAAGTATCATAAAGAGCAAACGCTTCGGCACCTCTAATTACTTGGCGGCCCTCCAGACCAGCATTTTTAATTATCTCTTCAACCTTCTTTACCCCTTCTCGTAAAGTAAGAAAGAAGCGCTCCTCCTCAACCTTAATGACTTCCTGGACAAATTCTTTTTTTTCTATGAGCTGGGGGTAAGCATTCTTCATCAATTCACAGACTACATCCACGGTTTTATATAAAAAGGGTTCCTCTATTCCCAGGGATTGGCCAAAACGAACTGCGCGGCGCAGAATACGACGCAGAACATAACCTCGCCCATCATTACCGGGCAAAATACCATCGGCGATTAAAAACGTGCATGCACGGCTATGATCCGCAATTACCCGGAAAGGAAATCCGGCCTCGCCCTGGTCATAGCTTCGTCCCGTTAAACCCTCTATATCCTTGATAATAGGCACAAACAGGTCCGTATCAAAATTACTGTCCTTGCCCTGCAACACGGAAGTAAGCCTTTCCAAACCCATGCCGGTGTCAATACTGGGCCGCGGCAGCGGAGTCATTACGCCCTTTTCGTCCCGGTTAAATTGCATAAATACCAGATTCCATATCTCCAACCAGCGATCGCAATCACAAATACCCAGACCACACTGGGGGTGACCACAGGAATAGTCCGGACCCCGGTCATACATTATTTCGCTGCAGGGACCGCAAGGGCCAGTATCACCCATGCTCCAGAAATTATCCTTCTCCCCCAACCTGACTATCTTATCGGCGGGAATACCGGTAACACTCTGCCAGAGTCCGAAGGCATCGTCATCATCCTGATATATGGTAACCCAAAGCTTTTCCGGGGGAAGTTCCACAATCTTAGTCAGAAACTCCCAGGCAAAACGAATGGCATCTTCTTTGAAATAATCCCCAAACGAAAAATTACCCAACATTTCAAAAAAGGTATGATGGCGGGGGGTTCTGCCCACCGTATCCAAATCATTGTGTTTACCACCGGCCCGCACACATTTTTGGGAGGTAGTCGCCCTAACGTAATTACGCTGATCGATCCCCAGGAATACATCCTTAAATTGGTTCATCCCCGCATTAGCAAAAAGCAGAGTGGGATCGTCAACTGGCACCAGTGAAGAACTTTCCACCACCGTATGCTGTCTGTCCGCAAAATATTTCAAAAAAGTCTCCCGTATTTCACTACTACTCCACACGAGTCAGGCCTCCTTTTTACCTTTTATAACAACTTTTAACTCTATTTCACTATTTTCTTTTATTAATAGGCTGGTGTCAACAAGGCGGGCTATATTTACGGCTCGATAATTTTTAAATATATATAATGCAGCAAAATTCTTAAGGATGCTGTAAGTGGAACGGCTATGATCATACCTCCAACTCCCATTAACTTTCCCCCGGCCAGGAGGGCAAATACCACCAGCAAGGGATGCATGCCTATCTTATCACCGATTATCTTAGGACTTATAATATTTGCTTCAATTTGCTGAAAAACTATTATTGCCAAGGCCATATATAGCGCCGCTCGAGGTGATTCCGCAAAGGCCAGCCCCACGGCCGGAATTCCACCTAGCAAAGGGCCAAAATATGGCACCAGGTCGGTTAGGGCCGAAATAATACCAATAAGTAGCGCAAACTTTACCCCAATAAGAGCAGCCGTACCCCCGATTAACAAACCCACAATCGCTGCAATCAACAAATATCCTTTGGTAAATTCCATTATGACCGTATCGATTTGCCCGGCCATAAGGCTCACATCACGCCTGACTCCGGGGGGTAATAGGTTTAAAAACGAAGCGCTTATGTCTTCCCAATCTTTCACAATATAAAAAGCCAGAATGGGCGCAAAAACGATAATTAACACTTTGCTTAAAAAGCTGCAAATGCTGGATATCGACGCTTGCAGCGTTGCGTAAATGTAGGATTCGAATTTGCTCACATTCTGCTCAATTAATTGATCCAACATGGCGGGCCATTGAATACTATTAACCTGATTAACCAGGTTCTCGAACTGGTGGGCATATTGGGGCAGCATAGCGGCAACGCCACTCATTTCCTTAACTAATTTGGGTATGGCAAACCATAAAGCGGAGCCTAACAGACTGATAGTCAGAATATACACGATAAGGATAGCCCAGATACGTTTTATCCCCTTTTTCTCGATCCACAAGACCGGACGATAAATAAAATAGGCCAGTAAGCCTCCGATTAAAAAGCTGAAAACGACCTCCCTGATCAAGAACAGAAAATAAAAGACGGCCCCCACCACCACCATAAAAAGCAGATAGCGTAAAGCCTTATTATGCAACCCGGGCATTTCCCCCCACCTACTTTCTTACAATAGACCGGGCGTCTCATCCATTGCAATCAGACTGCCATCTTCACCTACCTCAAATAGGTTTAACCTGC
>CAZYJA010000138.1:0-6792 GCA_964647245.1 uncultured Syntrophomonas sp.
GTTGCCGAGAATGCCAATGGAGATAATGTAGAGATCTTTACCCTGCTAGAAAAAGCTAAAGCCGAAATAGCAGAGGCTATTGCACAAGGGATGACGTTTGTACAGGTTTCAATACCAGCGTCTGTAAATGCTGATCAAACCATTGTTAATATACCGGCCCGTGTTTTGGCAAGTGCTGTCGGGATAGGCATGGCAATAAGAACTCCAACTGCTAGCCTCGAATTACCGCCGGCACTGGTTGAGGCGTTTGCCGCAGCCGGGCGGCAACTAAGCATTACCATAGAAAATAGAACCGCAGAGGAGTCAACTGCTCAAATGAATGGGGTTCAGGGGACTGAAGGTGCTAAAGTCTTAGGAACGCCGGCTGAGATTAAGACGGCTATCAAAGGCAGTACCACGGTAACCCTGCCGTTAACCGGCATTGCTATACCGGAGGATCCAGATGCCCAAGCCAGCTTCCTGGCAACTCTGGCCGTATTCGCTGTGCATAATGATAATAACAAACAGGTAATTCAGGGCAACATCGTCAGAGATTCGGCCGGTAGGCCAATCGGTATAAGTTTTGTTGTCGATGAGTTCAGTACCTTTGCTATCATTCAGTTAGCGGTTCAACCCTTAAGTTTCAACGACATCGCCGGTAACTGGGCTGAAGCCAATATTAAGACCCTGGTGGCATCAGGTGCCATTAATGGTTATCCCGACGGCAGTTTCAGACCGGGCAACAATATTACCCGAGCCGAATTTGCGACAGTTCTGGTTAAAGCATTTAAGCTAGCGCCCCAGACTGGTAAAGTATTTGGTGATACCATCAACAGCTGGGCCCAAGCATATATAACCACCGCAAATGCGTATGGGATTATAAACGGCTATAGCGACAACAGCTTTGGACCTGATGATCTTATCACCCGTGAGCAGATGGCGGTTATGATTGCCAGGGCGGCCCAACTAATCAAAACTGAAGGTGGTAAAACCTTCACTGATAACTCACTAATCTCTGCCTGGGCTGTCGATGCAGTCAACGCCGCCAGTGCCAGCGGGATAATTACAGGATACCCCGACAACACCTTTAACCCGCAGGGGTATGCCACCAGGGCCGAAGCAGTTACGGTGGTGGTAAAAGCCCTGCAGTAATTGATAAGCCAGGTTATAAATGCTTATTAGGTGAATTGCATATAAATGCTCCCCTCCAGGACAGACGGGTTAAATAATAACCTGCTGCCAGAAGGGGAGCAATTTTTTGGTCAGGTGAAAAGGAGTTATCGAGGATAGGCGACGCTGAACTTTCCATTATGAACCTTGGAGAAATCTAAAGCCGATTCATTAGTAGGGGACTTCCTTTCGGCCGGATAGCCAATGGCAATGATAGTCTCTACGTTGTACGAAGCGGGGATTCCCAGCAGGGTTCTGATATATTGTTCGGCAGTCTGATTATCATCATGGTTGCGGTTCCGGATCTGGATCCAGCAGGAGCCAAGCTGCATGGATTCGGCAGTTAAGTGTAGTATCAGCGAAGCGTTGGCAGCATCCTCGATCCACACATCCGATTTATTCGAGTCTGCTAGGACTACGATACCCAGGGCTGCACCTTGCAGGAATTTGCTGCCATGGGTTTTACTGAGCGATAGCTTCTGGAGCATATCAGGGTCGCTGACGATGATAAATTCCCAGGGTTTCATATTACGGGAAGAAGGAGACATCAAGGCTGCCTTGATCAGTTGTTCTATTTCCGGCTGAGAAATCTGCTGGGTTTGATATTTGCGAATACTCCTGCGTCTTTTTAACAATTCTAGCATTCAAATAACCTCCTCAATAATTTTCTAGTTGAGATGAATGTCGATGTAAAGATTCATTATTATAAATAAAAATGTTGCAAAATACCAGTTAACCAAACCAGGTCAGGGAGAAATAATCTAACCTGGCCGCTTAATAAGCGGTAGGGATGATGATTTTATTTGCGCCCTATAAGACCATAAATAACTGATAAAATAATGCTTATAACTATGCAGGTTACCCAAGGGAAATAGAAAGTAAAGGATTCCTTTTTAATAACAATATCGCCGGGCAAGCGAAATGGTCCCCAACCTATTTTGGAACTTAATAATAACAATAGGCCCCCCATCATGACAATCAAGCCCGCTACAATAATTATTTTGGCATTAGTTTCCATGGAATTCATGAACTATTATCTCCTTAAATATAATTACCCGAACCGCAAACTAGTAGGTGCCCGTACCGCAAACCGACAATAGGAGCACGATTAAAACGTGTGAATGGGTACCCGTTTTTATACTATCTCTATTTTAACCCGAATATTCATACATTACATCATTGATGTTACACTTATCTGCATGTTTAGTGTATGTCCCATAGTCGATAAAAATAGAAGCCTTCATTAACATTAGAGTGATCTTGATTTATCAATAATTGGACCGCAGGGCATCTGTTAAAACAGGTGCTTTATAACCCCATGCCTATAAATATCTGCCCTTTATGCGAAAGCCAGGAACCAAACATGGTCGGTGAATAATATAATGATACAGAAAAGTCCTGGTTAGCTTGCTGTTCCGGTCCAAAATCTGATTTAGCAACCGGAAAAGCAAAGCCGAACAAGAAAGGGGATGTTAGGTATATCATGCAAATCGAGTGGGCACCAAGTCCCAATTATCGTGTCGGCCGCAATGGGCGAACACCTATAGCGATCGTCAACCACATAACAGCCGGTCTTATGCCGGGAACGCTGTCCTGGCTGAAAAATCCGGCCGCCCAAGCTAGTTCGCATTATTTGGTTACCAAGGTTGGGAAGATATATCAACTGGTAAAAGATGAGGATACGGCCTGGCATGCTGGCATTGTCAACCGACCCAATTGGCCTTTTTATGATGGGACCAACCCTAATGCCTATACTCTGGGAATCGAGCACGAAGCCCTGGCGGGTGAAGCCCTTACTGAAGAGCAGTATCAGGCTACGCTCTGGTTACATCGACACTTAGTGGCAAAATGGAATATACCAGTCGATCGGGATCATATCATCGGGCACTACCGCTTGGATTCGGTAAATCGGCCGAACGATCCCGGACCGGCGTTTCCATGGGATAGAATTTTTAACGATTTGTCCGACCCCGGAACACCAACAGTTAAAGTGCAAATCGGCAGCACCGTAATTGAAGGTACAATTATCGGCGAAAGTACATTTGCACCGGTTAGGGCTCTTGCGCAAGCGCTGGGCCGAGAGGTTAAATGGTGGGGCGACGAAAACCTGGTCGTTATCTTCCTGCAAGGGGTCGAGAAACAGTCAGCAGTCAATATTGCAATTGTCAGCAAGCTTATTCCGGCGGTTTTGATGGGAGATAAGGCTTACGCTCCGGTTCGGGCGTTGGCTGAGGCTCTCGGACATCAGGTTAGCTGGGATGCTGCGAATAAAACTGTTATTATAATCTAATGGGTAAAGGAGAGTGCAGATTAAGTGCTTGCGCGCAACATTCTATTTTGAGGTCAGTTAATATACCGATCTACTATGTGAGAATTTAATAATTACACACCTAGAGCAAGATAATTAAGAATAATAATGTAAGATATATTATAATACAGACAAATTCAAAGATATTGTACTAGTGGGAGTATAAGATGAAACAAAAAATGAAATACGGAAAATGGCTGGTGGCTGCCTATGCAGGCATAGGAGTACTCGGAACGCTTTTACTAATGTTGCCATGGGCAACCACCCAACCCGGAACAACTTCCCTGATGCAGGCCTGGTTTACTTCTATGTCCGCCTTAACTGTTACTGGCCTCACAGTTGTCAATACTGCTCAACATTGGACTTTATTTGGACAAGCAGTTATTCTGTTCCTTATTCAGGTAGGCGGATTAGGTCTGATGGTATTAACCACCCTAGTCCTCATTACGTTTGGATATAGATTAAATTTAGGTTATAGAGTACTGGCCGCCCAGGAGCAAAAACAATTTAGCTTTGCTGGAATAGGTAATTTGATTCGAAATGTCGCGCTGCTAGTTTTAGTGATTGAACTTACGGGGACTTTGCTTTTGTATCTGGCATTGCCTGATATGGAAGCAGGAATTGGTGAAAATATATTTTTTGCTCTATTTCATGCGGTTAGCGGTTTTAATGGATCCGGATTGGATATTACCGGCGCCAGTCTGATACCCTTTAAAGACTGCATCTGGGTCAATATAATCATGATGGCGATGATACTCTTGGGTAGTTTGGGATATGTGGTTTTATTAGAACTGAGAGGTATGATCTTCCATTATCATCGTCCAACCTTGCATTGTCGTCTGGTTTTAGTGGTTACCGGATTGATAACCTTGGGAGGCAGCATTTTTTATTTTATAACTGAATATACTACTTCCCTGGCCGGATTGAGTTGGAGCCAACAAATAGTGGAAAGCTTATTTCAGAGTGTTACCCGCACGGCAGGGTTTATTACCGTACCGGTTTTAAATTGGAATGAACCCTTTCAATTCTTAATGATTATTATGATGTTTATCGGCGCGAGTCCCGGGTCGGTAGGCGGCGGTATTAAAACTACCACATTTGGAGTAATAGTTATGGCAGCCTGGGCAATTGCTCGAGGCAAAAGAACCTTAGTGGTTAACGAACGCGAAATCGATACTGAAAGCATATCTAAAGCATTTACGGTTACGGTCATGGCTTTAACCCTGGTATGTATAGGCACTCTGGTAATAATGACCTTGGAACATCTGCCGTTTATGCCGGTTTTATTTGAAGTGGTATCTGCTCTAGCCACAGCCGGGTTATCAATGGGCATCACCGAACAAATGTCTCCAGTTGGAACAGTAATAATAAGCATATTCATGTTTGTGGGCCGGATTGGGGTCTTGTCTCTCATACTATTTCTGGCTAAGACCCAAGGAGATCGCATTCGCTATATGAAAGAGAAAATAATTATTGATTAAAACGATAATGCAGTAGGGGTGTTAGATTTGAAGAAGTCAGTTTTGGTAGTTGGAGTTGGCAGGTTCGGCAAGGGTGTAATCGAAAGTCTGTACGAAATGGGACACGAAGTTTTTGCCATAGATTCAACCGAAGGAGCACTGGACGATGTCCGCGACATGATCGTATCGGGCGCAATCATTAATGTAGCCGAAAATGATGATGAGTTGAGCCGGATTGTTGGGAAAAAGAATTTTGATGCTGCGGTAGTGGCTATGGGAATCGAATTTGAGGCGGCCCTAATTGCAGCCCATGTGATCAAAGAAGCAGGAATTCCAATGTATGCAAAAGCAGCCTCAGAAAGAAGAGGCAATATCCTTAATAAGATGGGCGTAGAGCAGGTGGTTTTCCCGGAACGGGATTCGGGACGAAGGTTAGCCCACTTTATTAACAATAGTGATGCGGTAGATATCTTAGATCTGCCCCAAGGCTATATTGTTGAACAAATGACTATCGGCGAAGGTTTTGACCAAAAAACGATTTTGGAACTAAATCTTGGGCGACGTTTGGAAGTTAAAATATTATTGATTTATCATGATGCAACTCCCATAGCAGCTACTGCATCCGCTCGTTTGCAAAAAGGCGACACTATGATTGTCTTTGGTCAAAAAACCAATGTTCATGCTCTTGAAAAGGAGAACTCGAAACGTTAAGGGCACATAGGTAAGATTAATCCGTTCCATTTGTTCACCTTCAACTGCTTCAATAATATATAAATTCCCTTGGTAGGTTGTTAATATGCAAACCTGAATCCAAATCTATTAGACCGGGGTTCAGTGCTAATCGGACCATATAAAAATATTTTGTAAAAGAGAAAAAGGAATTAACGGCAAAATAAGCAAGTTACATAGGAATTTTCTTGCCATAAATCAAATGCAATATAGACAGAATATAATTATAAGTCTGATCAAAAGATTAGATTTAAATTGAAATATATAGGAGGATATTAATGAATATCAATGACAAGGATGTACAAGAAGCTAGAAAGTTAAATCAACAGTCAAGGCAAGGAATAATGACCAATTCTACTAGCGGCACAGGTTATGGTAGTCCAGATACTCAGGAAGCCCGGGATTTAAACTCCCAGTCTAGAGGATCAGGTTCATCTTCTACTTCCGGTATGTCAAACCAAAACACCGATCAGGAAACCAAGCAGCGCAACCAGAAATCAAGGCAGAATAAGGGGAAGCAATCGTCATAGCTTAGGAATTTATCTGCATAATTCACTTATAAGTTAATTGTTAAAGAGCAGTGTGCTTAAGCATATCTGCTCTTTAACTTGTGGTCCGGTATGGGTCCAATCTAACCAGTGAAAGTCCTGAGTCCGGGTTGATGGAGTCAGGCATTGCCGGCAGGATAAGCATGCAGCCCACTGAGCGTTTAATCACATTCGTATACCAGGGGAAATTATTCGTGAGGGTGAATCAATATATATATTGTTTCCATAAAGGAATTCGACTAGTAATAATAGACATAAATAAAAACCAGTTTCGGCAGGTGAAATTTTCACATTAGCGAATTACTAACATTAAGCAAAATTGCATAAATTATAGAAAAAGACTTGAGGTTGGTAGTTTTGGTTAATTAATTATTTAAAAGGAGAGGAACTATATGGACAATCTACTTAATAACTTCAGTATCGAAGACATGGAGAAAATATTTAAGGCTTCAAGCATGGCAGCTGAAGGACATAAGTATCAACAGTTAATAGGATCAGGAACAGCAGCTACATCACATCCTATGAGCGTCGGTATTTTATTAGCCAGGATAGGGGCTTCCCCCGATATAATTATCGCTGGGTTACTTCACCATATTCT
>CAZYJA010000138.1:6802-7761 GCA_964647245.1 uncultured Syntrophomonas sp.
GAACTAATGTATCTCCTTATGAAATAAGAGAACAGTTTGGACCGAGAGTACTGGATATTGTTAAAGAATGTGCAGCTGGCTCGGAAATATCTGATTGGGAAGACCGAAAAATTAAAAAAATAGCAGTATTAAAGGAAGCTTCTCCAGAAGTTTGGCTGGTAACATGTGCTGACAAAGTACATAGTTCATCCTGTATGCTAACGGAATATCAAATACAGGGAGATAATGTATGGCAGCATTATGAACGTGGCAGAGATAAACAGAAGTGGTATTATGAGAGCGTTGTAAAAGCGTTAGAAAAAGGGAAAGAAAACTACCTTCTTTTATACACTTATTTAGAAGACATAGTAAGAAGGCTATTCCCATAATTAATTGCAATCACCCGCGACTATCGCTGGGGGTAATTGAAGATACCCAGATTTATTCATTATGTTTCAGCCTAGCTGATCATACTTGATTATTTTAATAAATTGTTGCTGATCAAATAGGTTGCTGCACTTGATTGCTCCAAAGCATCTTAAAAAAGGGTTTCGTGAAGGCATTTATCGAAGGTGGCGGGGTAAACCTTTTTATTCATAGTATTCTTGGTGTTAACAAAGGTTATTTAATAAAAGTTAGGGATTGTATTGGTCATAAAAACACTATAACAGGCTAAGCTGCTAAGGCGATATAGACACATGGCCTGGCGTACTAATTATAAAAAAAGGTCAGATAGTGTTGACTCGGTATTTTATCCATGATAAGATACTCCTTGCCGCCAAACGAAAGCGAAGCGGCAAACGATCTTGATAAAACTGAACAAAGAGAACGAAAAGTGCGAATTACAGTTACGAAGCATCGTAAGGTGATAAGTAACAAAAACAAGACCAGCGAAATAAATTAGAGCCATCAAGGCTCCGATAAAATAAGCTTTTATTGGAGAGTTTGATCCTGGCTCAGGACGAACGCTGGCGGCGTGC
>CAZYJA010000139.1:0-5954 GCA_964647245.1 uncultured Syntrophomonas sp.
CGGGAAAAGGGAATCGACCGCGAACCCATCCCCGGGTTCTCGGGATTGTTTTCACCTTCCAGCCATTCCACCTGACCTTCCGGATAGTTATCAATTATTACCTTGAGCGGGTCTAAAACCGCCATAACCCTGGGGCCATTCATATTTAAATCCTCACGGATACAATGCTCCAAGAGCGCAATATCCACCATGCTGTCCCGTTTGGCCACTCCAATGCGCTCACAGAAGTCGCGAATTGACTCCGGCGTGTAGCCTCGTCTTCGCAAACCCGATATAGTTGGCATTCTGGGATCATCCCAACCATCAACATAACCTTTCTCTACTAACTCCCGCAGCTTCCGCTTGCTCATTACGGTATAAGTCAGATTTAGGCGGGCAAACTCAATCTGCTGGGGACGCCCGTCCGCCGCTTCGGAATAATCAACATTATCCAAAGCCCAGTCATACAGGGGGCGATGGTCGGCAAATTCCAGCGTGCACACCGAATGGGTAATATTTTCAATGGCATCTGATAAGGGATGAGCATAGTCATACATGGGGTAAACACACCACTTGTCCCCGGTACGATGGTGGGTCGCCCGTAAAATCCGATACAGCACCGGATCGCGCATATTAATGTTGGGGGATGACATGTCAATTTTGGCCCTCAGTACCCGCTCCCCGTCGGGAAATTCGCCCGCCCTCATCCGCGCAAACAAATCCAGGTTTAGGGCGATGGAGCGATTGCGATAGGGACTATCCTGCCCCGGCTCGGTTAAAGTCCCGCGATATTGTCTAATTTCCTGGGCACTTAAATCGCAGACATAAGCCTTACCGGCCTTAATTAACTCGACGGTAAACTCATAGAGCTTGTCAAAATAATCAGATGCATAAAACATCCGGTCAGCCCAATCAAATCCCAGCCATTTCACATCGGATTGAATCGATTCTACATATTCAACCTCCTCTTTGCTGGGGTTGGTATCATCAAAACGCAAATTACATAAGCCCTGGTTGGCCAAAGCAAGACCAAAATTCAGACATATCGACTTGGCATGTCCAATATGTAGATATCCATTGGGTTCCGGCGGGAATCGAGTATGCACTCGTCCTCCGTTCTTACCGGCCTTCAAATCTTCGGTAATGATATTTTGGATGAAATTATTTGGTAATGGGGTGTTAGTAATATTCATCATGATGTCTCCCTTTCTTCGCAGCCTGGTTCGCGTATCAGAGCTTTTCCTCTGCCAGCCCTTATTATAAAGTTTCCCTATCCCAGAGAATCTTAACAATGCCTCCGTTATTTTTACCATTTTCCCATAAAGGTGTCAAATACCTAGGCTCGCTTCATTAATGGCACCTGGTTTTTGCGGTATAGATGATTAAATGAAATTATATAGAAGGAGTGAAAAATGGTTAAAATGAATGTATTAACTATATCAGTAAATGGTCAATATGAGTAGCCAACAAGTTAATAAAGCTAAATGCCCCCGATATGGAATTATTCTGTTATAATGCTTCATATATCATAATAAGAGAGGTGATCAACATAGACCGCTGTGCTTATTGCAAAAAGAAAGGTACTACTAACCGAACCGCTATCCGCTTCTGGACCCGGGGCAAGTTAAAAACCGTAGAGTTAGATTATTGCTCGGATTCCTGCAAGCAGAAGATTCATAACTTTGCCAAAACCCATAATAAATATGCCCCCAGCTACTCCAAGGCTGCGCTAATGGCCTTGATTCTTTTCGCAGTCGTTCCCTTCTCCCTATATATAATAACTGACAATCGGGTGTGGATAGATGTGGTTTCGCCCACCATTATGGCTTTTATCGGAATACTATTAATCAGCTTCCCCCTGGGTTTGTCAACTTTGAATCGTTATAAGAAGATGGGCATCAAATATACCACTCTGGCTATTCGCCTGACCGGATTCTTAATGCTAATTACCGGTATTGACATAGTGTGGGGAACATTTCATTAAACCAGCTTAGGCGGCAGGAGCGCGCTTGCTTCCCGGCCGCCTATTTGTAATACTTCGCGCTGATCCCCTAGCCTTGCCACCAACCCCGACCCATTGCGCCCAATTATTCCAGCCGCCATGATAAGCGCCGCCCAGCTTCGGCTGCGCAAAAAAACCTCCCCTGGCAGCCAAGGGGAGGTTTATCGGTTTTTTATCGGGCCTTGCGCTGCTCATAGCAGTCATCAACTTCATAAGCATTTATATAGAAATTAAGATCGTTATTCTTATCTACCAGCCATCTTAGCGCAAATTCACTTTCGCACAAGACTACGATCCGATCATCCTGGTCAGTAACACACAAACAGCTCAGGTTGCTGAGCCTGCTAGCATCAATCTGTTGCTCAGCATCTACCCACCGGGCCAGTTGGTAGGGCAGCCGCTGCAACTTGATATCGGCCCCATATTCAGCTTTGAGGCGGTAACTAAATACCTCAAACTGCAATTCGCCCACCACCCCCAAAATTAAATCCGCCGTCCGGTCTGTAGTACGAAAAGCCTGAACCGTACCCTCTTCCACCAATTGATTTACGCCCTTCTGGAACTGCTTTGATTTCATCGCATTCAGGTTTATTACGCGGGCAAAATTTTCCGGCGGAAATTGGGGCAGACGGGCAAACTTAAAAATACCTTCCGCACATAGAGTGTCCCCGATGCGAAAATTGCCGCTATCATGCAACCCGATAATATCTCCCGGGTAGGCCTCATCCACGATATCCCGATCCTGGGCCAAAAACTGTTGGGGTTGGGCCAGTTTGATCTTTTTGCCGCTTCTCACGTGGTTGACCGCCATGCCCCGGATGAATTTACCTGAGCAGACCCGTAAAAATGCAATTCGATCCCGATGCGCCGGGTTCATGTTGGCCTGAATCTTAAAGACAAATCCGGAGAAAGCCGCCCGGGCCGGGTCAACCAATCCCTTGCTGCTCATATGAGCGTGCGGTGCAGGCGCGAGCTGTAAAAACCCGTCCAAAAAAGTTTGCACCCCAAATTTACTGATAGCACTGCCAAAATAAACTGGCGTAAGTTTGCCCTGGCTGATCTTTTCCGGGTCAAAAGGGTCTCCCGCAATATCTAAAAGGGCAATATCTTCACCCAGTTTGTGATAGAGCGCATCCCCCATAACCTCTCGAATGGCCGGGTCTTCCAATCCCCGTTCATCTGGATATACAAATTCCCTTTGCCCATCCTTACGATATAGTTCGATTCGATTATTGGGGCGATCATAAATACCACAGAATTCATCCCCCATGCCAATCGGCCAATTCATGGGGCAGGAACGAATTCCCAGTACCTGTTCCAGCTCCTCCAGGAGATCCAGAGGCTCCTTGCCGTATCGGTCCATCTTATTAATAAAGGTAAAAATTGGGATGCCCCGTTGACTACAAACCTTGAATAACTTGATAGTTTGGGCCTCGACTCCTTTGGCAGTATCAATCAACATCACCGCACTATCAGCAGCCGTCAAAGTGCGGTAGGTGTCTTCGCTGAAGTCCTGATGTCCCGGTGTATCCAGGATATTAATGTGTTTTCCCTGGTAATTAAACTGCATGGCACTGGAGGTAACTGATATTCCCCGTTCTTTCTCGATTTGCATCCAATCTGAGGTCGCAAATTTCTGGGCCTTACGCCCTTTCACCTCACCAGCCATACGAATTGCCCCGCCAAAAAGCAACAGCTTCTCGGTAAGGGTAGTTTTGCCTGCATCAGGATGAGAAATGATGGCAAAAGTGCGTCGCTTCTCTACCTGCGCTTGAATTTCTCCATTTATAATTGTCACGATTTACGATCCTTTCTAAAAAACAACGTATTTGTTAGTGTAGCATAAATACGCCCCCCATGACAATGTTACATGGCAAGTGCCCACCTGGCATCAGGTCGGAGAATATTGCCAAAAATCGCCCCCGTTTACAATATGCGATTATTACAAATTGGTTATAGTAACCCTACGTGCACTGCCGGATAGCCCGCCAAGGTAAAAAATGAACTCCCGGTGTTTAGCGAGGGGAACTGGAGTACCGCCGCGCGACAGCGAGAGAGCAGCTTGCTCCACTTACTCCTTTAAAGCAGACCAAAGTCAGGCGGAACTCACTCACCCGACCACTTGGGCGTGGGTCCTCCTGCTGGGGGAATTATATTTGCGATGGGATCGCCAGCAGAGAAATATTACCTTCTCTGCCGGCGATAATAATTAACAGGGTTTCAAGAAGAGGGTATAAACCAATCATTAGTCCTTTTTCATAGCCATCATGGTGGTAGTGTACTCAATTACCTGCTCGTTGCGCTGATTATAAGTCTTGTTTTTGTACAAAAACAGGTTCATCTTAGGATTCTTAGTAGGCCGAAAATCAACTACCTCGGCATTTGCGGTAAGGGTATCACCGAAAAGAACCGGTTTGGTAATCTTCACGTTATCCACCCCAATATAAGCATAGATTTCATACCCCGCCGTTCCCAGGAACTCGGCGATGGTGTCGGCGTTATGAACCAGTCCATCCGCGACCGTAAATATGATTGGACCAGCCAGCGAACGCTCTTTAAACCAGGTTCCTTTGGCATACTCCGAATTACTGTGCACAGCCATATTGAACCAGGTAAGTTGATGCAAAATGGAAAAGTCCCCCACATCCAAGGTCCGACTAACCCTGCAAGGTATTTTGGTTCCAGCTTCAATACTCATTACCTCTGCCTCCTTATTAAAATATTCTACTAACCTCCCACCGGGAGTACCTGCTGTTAAAAGTCAGGTTGGCAACTACATCCAATCGTTACCTTATAAATAACAATAACCCCAAAGATAATTGTATAAAATACCAAAGCAATAATCATGCCAAATATAGGAAAGGACTCCAGCCCCCCAGTTATAGCTAAAAAGATCTACGGTAAATAACCCTTGGCTGGTTTTTTGTTGCAATAGCCCAACGAAAACATCCCCCTCCTAATTGTTGGGCCGGGGCCAGAGCAAGTGGAAAAATACCCGCCATAAATAAATATGGGTGATATTTAAGGGTTATCTCTACATAGCAACTGATTAGGAGCTGACCTTTTTATTAGGACCAGCCAATCATAAAACCAATATGGTTTGTTGCTGTATTGCAGTTCCCGTTGTAGCATTGCACGAATAGTCCCAATCAAAGCATATATATGACTGATCTGGCATCCATTATGCTGCTTCGACATATTTTTTTACCGCCGGCTTATCGCTGGGCTGCTCAGAAAAATAGGCAAGGGTTCCAGATCCAATCTGAAACCCTCTGGTAATTGGCTAAATGGTGGCTCGGGAAACATTACATCCTTGCTATTGGTCTTCCTATCCGGCAAAACTTATCCTTGGCCATTCCAGCAGTAGGTACAAATCTTATCCTTGCCTATACCTATCGCCTCCAGCATATCAGGCATGTTTTGGTATTTTAGGGTTGAGAAGTTGAGTCGCTTGCTGATGCAATTAACCATACAATCGTACTTTTGGTTGGCCGGATCACAATATGCGTCCAAAGATTCCGGCTCTTTTCCTTCCAATTCGATGATAGCCTGTCTGGCTACCAGGTCCATTTCGGACCGGGAAGTGGAAAAGTTTAAATATTTGCAGCCAAATACCAGTGGCGGGCAGGCTGAACGAATATGCACATCACGGGCTTTGCACTTATATAAGAGATCCACCGTTTCCCTCATCTGGGTGCCGCGAACGATAGAATCATCGCAAAACAGCAAGCGTTTATCAGCAATCAGGTCAGGAATGGGCATCAGTTTCATTCTTGCCACCAGGTTTCTAATCCGCTGATCCTGCGGCATAAAACTTCTGGCCCAGGTGGGAGTATACTTTATAAAAGGACGTCCATAGGGTATTTTGGACTGGTTAGAGTAGCCGATGGCATGTCCTACCCCCGAGTCAGGTATGCCGGCCACCATATCGAGTTCTACGTCGTCATTTTGGGCCATTGCGGCCCCATTTCTA
>CAZYJA010000139.1:5978-7756 GCA_964647245.1 uncultured Syntrophomonas sp.
CATAAAAAAGCGCAAATTTTCATTTTATCCCCGGGGGGCGCAATTTTCTCCACTCCATCAGGAGTCAGCAGGACTATTTCTCCCGGGCCAAGTTCATAATGAAATTCATAGCCGAGGTTGGTGAAATTACCGGATTCAAAAGAAACACAGAATGACCCTTCCTTTTTACCAATTATCAGCGGCGTTCGGCCCAGTTTATCCCGGGACGCATAAATCCCTTGCGGAGTTAATAGCAGAATCGAACAGGAGCCCTGAATCATCTCCTGCGCCTTAAGCAAACCATCCTTAAAAGACTGTTCCTGATCTATAATTACCGACACCAACTCGGTAGGATTAATCAAACCCTGGCCGGTCTCTAAAAAATGAATATTTTGATTGTTGAAGGCTTTTTCCGCTATTTCATCCAGGTTATTTATTCTGCCTACCGTACTGATAGCATATTGACCATGATGGGAACGCATAGTCAAAGGCTGTGGTTCCATATCGCTTATACATCCTATGCCCATATTGCCTTGCAAGTTTGGCAGCTCAGATTCAAATTTGGTTCTGAACGGAGTATTTTCGATGTTATGAATGGATCGGTTAAAGCCATTTCCGCTCCAAATCGCCATCCCGCCTCTACTGGTTCCCAGGTGGGTATGGTAATCCGTACCGAAATATACATCCATAACACAATCTTCCTTCGAAACCACCCCAAAAAATCCACTCAAAGTGACTACACCCCTTAAAATGTATTTGAACTGACCTGTTTAGGATTACACTTTTAGGCTAATATTGCAACACCAATTAATACTATAATAATTTTATTATTCAACCCTGCCCCTGGGGAATAACAATCCCAAACCCTACATTGACTAAAAATTTAATTATTAATAAGACCCCCATTGGCCCCATAACCAAAACTCTAAGCACCAACGGCTATATAGAAATCGACAACGTGGTTTTAGGGCGCCTGATTTAGTATAGTGCGGCCGATATTTATAGAAATAGTTAAAGGGGTTTCAACTCTGAGTCTGAAACCCCTTGGCAAGCTAGAAACCTTCTTCGAGTATGGCCGCGGGCGAAACCAGCATCGCCGCGGCAGCAACAAATATCATGGTGGTCAGGGTTATCGCCTTGCTCTTTATGAGGTCATGGCGGATTAATGGGCGATAAGGCAGCAAAGAAACCTTTCCACCCATAACTCAAAAAGCTGCAGGTTATGGTCAAAGTGACTCTTCATACAGCTTTAGCTAATTATCCTGGCCTTTTTCCTGCCCTGGGCCAGCGGGTATTCAGATACCGTAGTTACAATCCTTTAACGCTTCGGCCCGAGATCAGCCAGGGAGCCGGAAATGGCTCCACCATTTTCTTGCTATTGACTCGCGACACCTCTATATGAATGGCTTCCGTGCGCTCCAAACCGTTTTCCCGAAACAAAGCCGGCAGCGAGGTTAGAATTTCGAAGTCCAAGGTGTAGATCACAAAATCCATGGCCGGATTAATGGCCAGGAGACTCTTTATTTCACTGCCAATCCTCGGAGATGCCACTATAAACGCGATATTCGGCACTGGCAGATTATCCATGGCTTCCTCTTTCAGTGAGTCAACAATTATTACGTTGGAGAGGCCAAATTTGTCAACATTACATTTCATGGTAGTCCGATCCTTGGGGTCATACTCCACCGCAATGACACTGCCCTCAGCCACCAGCATGGAGGCCTCCACGGCGATGCTCTCACCCGAGATTATACATATATTATCCTGGTCCCCCAGATTGAGCTTACTCATTATAACAG
>CAZYJA010000140.1:0-7719 GCA_964647245.1 uncultured Syntrophomonas sp.
AAGATGCTATTATTTAGGTGGATATTATACACTTTTCACACGGTCTGACGTTCTTCTTGTAACAAAGCTATATTCATTATGATAAATAACCCTGTCCCAGCGTTGTCCGCCTGTAAAACCAAACTGAAATACCCATACATTTTCTTACATGATACCGAATTAATTCATAAAGATTCACCATTATTTCCAGCAGGATCCATTGTTCAAGTTCTTGAGTTTTGCTGGCTTACATGCTGTGTTACATTCTGTGTTACAGAAAGAACGTCCCGGTGTAACGGATTTGAGAGGTAATGATGGGAAATACCGATATCTTTGAAATGTTAGCCAATGAATATGATACTCCTGCAAGAATTCAAATTGCCAAGGTGGCATCAGAAGCCATTCGTGAAAATTTAGTTAACACTAATAATAAGAATGCTATTGATTTCGGGTGTGGAACTGGTCTGGTGGGACTGAGCTTGTTAAATGATTTCAATTCCATACTTTTTCTGGATACCTCGCAAAATATGATTAATCAAATAAAACAAAAGATTACTGACTTTGATATCCAGAATGTAGATACACTATGCTTTGATTTCGAAAGGGAAGGTCAAACGGACTTACATGCAGACTATATTTTTATGACTCAGGTTCTACTCCATATTAATGATGTTAAATTAGTTTTATCAAGATTATATGATGTTCTCAATGTCGGAGGGCATTTACTAATCGTAGATTTTAATAAAAATGAAGAAATAGTCTCAGATCTGGTTCATAACGGATTTGATCAAGTAAAGCTAACCGAAATTATGAGTAGAATAGGATACAGGGATATTCAATCCAAAACTTTTTATACTGGAAGTAAAATATTCATGGGACGTGATGCATCTATGTTTGTTCTTGATGCACAAAAATAAACTACAAGACGGAAAACAGGGGTTTGGGTCGTGTAGGTGAACATGAAAAGCATCTGCTGAAATGTAGGTGTTTTTTCTTTCTAAAAATCTTCTTATCAATAATTGAACCAGGCAGGGAAGAGGAAGCCGCAACAGGAGTTTGGCGGGTTAATGCAAGTTCTTTCAATATTGTTTATGGGTATGAATTTATTTATCATTTTAGTTAATACTGACTAGACTGACTGGAGTTAAATATTATTTGGATGCTTTCTTCCTTCATAAATACATAGGCAGGAAAGCTTTTTTCAAGGAGGTGTTCCCATAATGCGTTGTGATTATCATTTACATTCTTCTATTTCAGCCGATAGTTCAACCAGTGCTTTTCAGCAGATCAGACAAGCCGAAGCTTTGGGACTGGATGAAATCTGTTTTACTGAACATTTGGAAATCCATTTTCATAGAGGCGAAGCCTGGCATGTCGACCTGCAAGATTATAAAGAGCGCTTCGCCCAGTTAATCTCATCCAGGGTCAAAATTAAGTTTGGGATCGAAGCGGGCATTGCGCTGGCGGCGGAGCATTTTCCTGAACTTGAAGATGAACTGCGGTCTGTGCAATGTGATTTTGTTTTGGCCAGTGCCCATTCGATCAATAATATTGATCCGTTTGATCCTGCCTTCTATGAAGGTAAAACCATGGCCCTGGTGTTCAGGGATTATATCCGTTCCATTTTGACCGGCCTCAAACAGCTGAATCCGGACCTTTACAGTAGTGTGGGACATATCGATTTCCCGGCCAAGGGAGCCCATTCGGAAAAGGACTCCCGACTGTTTTACCATTATGCCCCGGATGAACTTGATGCTTTGTTCAGATATATTATCCCGCTGGGCAAGTGCATTGAAGTAAACACTGCCACTTACCGCAATCTGGGCGAACTGGAGGTGCCGGGGGAGGATTGGCTGCGCCGCTATGTGCAATTGGGCGGTGAATTTGTCACCTTCGGCTCTGATGCGCATTCACCTGAATATATCACCTATCGTTTGGATGATGCGGCGGAAATGGCGCGGCGTGCAGGGGTAAAATACTACGCCACCTTTGACCGGATGGTGCCTGTTTTTCATAAGTTATAAATATTTAAAGATTCCACTGATGGGTTTATAGATTAATAACTCCAAGTAATTCTATAATGGTATTACAAGGAGTGATTCATCTATGAAGGGTGAGGTGTACAATCAATCAACCTGGATTGCATTAAAGGCGGCCAGTTATTATTTCGAGCAAAACAAGACCTTGAAAGAAGTAGCCCGGTTGCTGAATATTTCGGAATCCACCGTATCAAGGTTGATTCAACGCGCCAAAAAAGAGCGGATCGTTGAGTTTGTGATTCGCGAGCCGTATAAATTGTGCCTGGATCTGGAATACCGGATATTGGAAAATTTCAGCCTAAAGGAAGTAATTATCACCCACGCTTCCGGTGATTCGGAAAAAGACAAACAGAGAGTAGCACTGGAGGGGGCGCGTTATTTACAGAGGAAAATCACTTGCCAGGATAAACTGGGCATTGCCTGGGGCGGTACCATGTACTACCTGGTTCATTACCTGAATCCCTGCCAGCGAACCGACACCACCTTTGTTACCTTGCATGGCAGCCTTTCCTGCTGTGATTACGAACTCGACGTGCACAATCTGGTTTCTCGCATGAGCATGGCGTTTGGAGGAAATTATTATTCGTTGTCCTCCGCGGGGCTTTTCGACAGCCGGGAAAACCTGCAGGTCATCAAACAGGACGCCAATGTCCGGCACATATTTTCGTTGTTTGAACAATTGACCATATCAGTCAGCGGCATAGGATCTTTTTACCCGAAGCTGGACTCTCCGCTTTCGCGTCTCGCATACCTTAAGACTAAGGAACTGGCTGGTTTGCAGGACAAAGGGGTTTACGGGGATATGATTTTGCGTTTTTTTGACAGCCAAGGTGGGGAATGCGATAGTGATGTCAGGGAGCGTACCCTGGCGATCGATATCGAAACCTACAAGATGATTCCCTGTAAAATCGTAGTTGTATCAGGAGTTCAGAAGGCTAAAAGCCTTGCTGCAGCTTTAAAGGGAGGACTGGTCGATGTCCTGATCGTCGACAGCAAACTGGCCCAGGCGGTATTATTGTGATTTACGTGATATACATAATAACAGCTGCGGACCTTCCTCAGGTCCATGGTAGATTTATACGGGAAGCCGCTTCTGTCGATGACCTTAGGTGCGTCTGGCTGAAGGGCTTCCCGCTTGTTTTGGGTTAGCATTTTTAGGCGCGGTGTTTCATACCTCAGGCTGGTGACGGTTGTCATCAGCTTTTTTGATGAGAATATTTGAATGCCAATCAGGTGAATATATAGCTGTAATATTGAAAATATTTTCAATATGGTTTTCTATGATGCGTCTGTATACCATTAAAATAAGCTACAAAATTTTAAGACGGATTGGAGGAATAGATATGTATATCGACCCAATCATTTGCCAATTTCCGGAGGCATTGGATGAAGATCGGTTTATTATTGCCACCTATTATTGTGCCACCAAAGCCTCTGCCAACATGATGAAATTCGCGGCAGCCTTAGCGGTTGAACAGACCACCGGAACCTGGCTGAAGGTTCCGGCTGAAACCCCTGCAGTACGTGAGCGTTGTATCGGCCGGGTAGTGGGGGTTTATGAAACTCCTGCCTATCAGATTGAAATCCCGGCAGATGTAACCGAAAGACATTTCATCATTCGTATTGCTTTTCCCTGGGCGAATTTTGGACCCCAGTTTGCCATGATGCTGAGTTCGGTGATTGGCAACATCTCCAGTTCCGGCAAAGTAAAATTGCTAGATTTGGAATTCCCCCAGAAATTCCTGGCTGAATTCCAGGGCCCTAAATTTGGCGTACAGGGCGTAAGGGATCTTTTGGGAGTCCGTGATCGCCCCCTACTAAACAACATGATCAAACCCTGCACCGGTTTGGATGCAGCTACCACTGCCGAACTGGCTTATGAGTCAGCCCGAGGCGGTGTCGACATTATCAAGGACGATGAACTTGTAGCGGATGCGCCTCACTGCCGGCTGATGGACCGGGTAAAAGCAGTTATGGCGGTTTTACCGCGGGCTGATGAAGAAAAAGGCGAAAAAACCCTTTATGCCTTTAACATCACTGACCGGACCGACAAACTGAAGGATAATGCCTATCGTGCCATTGAAAATGGAGCCAACTGTTTGATGGTGAATTACTTTACCATCGGTTTGGATGCTTCCCGGATGCTGGCCGAAGATCCCAATATCAACGTACCGATCCTGGCTCATTCTGATTTTACCGGCGCGGTTTATGAATCTCCCTGGTCAGGCATGAGCGCGAACCTGATTGGCGCCAAACTGCCACGTCTGGCAGGCCTGGATATGATCATCGGCCTGACCCCCTACGGAAAATTCCCCATTATGATGGATACCTTTATCGGCATGGGTTACCAAATGCTTTCGCCGCTTCATAATATTAAACCAGCTTTCCCTATGCCGGGCGGCGGAACCACCCAGGGTCATGTGGAAGACATTATCAGCAAGTTCGGCAATGATGTAATTATCGCAGCTGGCGGGGCAATCCACGGTCATCCCATGGGACCGGCTTCAGGTGCCAAGGCATTCCGACAGGCAATCGATGCGGTCTTGGCCGGTACGAGTCTGGAAGCAGCGGGACGGCGGTATAAAGAACTCGGTATGGCACTGGAGGCCTGGGGTATTTATTCTGAATCTCAAGGCGGAATTTTCGATTTGAAGGGCTAAGCCCTGATATAAAAAAATAATAAATGGGAGGTATATCGAAATGGCAAAACAGTATACTCGAGAGCAGGTGTTGGACAGAGTCAGAAAAAGTGTTGCTGCAAACAAACCGGTTGTTATTGCGGGCGCAGGCACGGGTATATCAGGTAAATTTGCAGAAAAGGGGGGGGCGGACCTCGTAGGCGTCTATAACTCCGGTCTTTACCGCATGGACGGAAATGGCTCCCTGGCCGGATTAATGCCCTATGGCAATGCCAATCAGATCGTGATCGATCTGGCTAACCGGGTTTTCCCACAAATTCAGGAAGCACCCATGATTGCCGGAATCTGCGGCTCCGATCCGACGCGAGAAATGAAACCGTACCTCAAGAACTTAATTGATTTGGGATTCTCAGCGGTGATGAATTTCCCCACAGTTGGTCTGATTGATGGACGCTTTCGCCAGGAATTGGAAGATACTGGCATGGGCTACGACAAGGAACTTGCTACTCTTAAGCTGGCAGCAGACCTGGGCATGTTCACGATTGCCTATGCTTTCAACGAAGCAGAAGCGGAAATGGTTGGCCAGGCGGGCATGGACGTCATGATTTGCCATATGGGGCTGACCACCGGCGGAGCCATCGGTTCAAAATTCTCGGAAAAAGTTACTCTTGAAGATGCGGCCGCATTGGTCAACCGTATGTCGGCAGCAGCTCGCAAGTCGAATCCCAATGTTATAATCTTTGCCCATGGCGGACCTATATCCTCACCGCAGGACACTGCCTATATCTATGAACATACCGATTCGGTAGGATTCCTGGGTGCTTCCAGTATTGAACGGATTCCCATTGAAGTACCTCTTACAGAAGCAGTCAAAGACTTTAAAAATCAACCCCTGAAAAAATAAAACGGTTGTAAAGAAAGGGAGGCGGATGCACTGATGGCGAAAATTCTGGTTGCGGGAATTCTTGATACCAAAGGAGAAGAAATCAAATATATCGCTCAACAGGTGGCAGCGGCTGGCGCTCAGCCCACTATCCTGGAGCTAAGTGTCGGCAAGGAAGTTGGCTGGGCGGATATTGGATTGAGTGAAATCCTAAAAGGAATTGACAAAACGCCGGAGGATCTTTACAAGGTAGATCGCCATCAAGCTTCCGCCTGGGTTACCGAAGCGGCCATCAAATATGTCGGCCGCCTAGTAAATCAGGGGGAAGTAGACGGTATTATTGCGTGTGGAGGATCCATGGGGGCCAGCATAGCAACCGCGATTATGCAGACCATGCCGATTGGCATTCCCAAGCTTATGGCCACCACCATGACCTCCGGAGATGTCCGGCCTTATGTCGGCACCAAAGACATTTGCATGATGTACCCCATTGCCGAAGCAGGAATAAACTCCCTGACCAAGCGAATTTTAACCAATGCCGCCGGCGCCATTGTCGGCATGGCTCAATCTCCACCCATAGACACCTCACAGGATAAACCCATGATTGGCTGCATGATGTTTGGCGTGACCACCCCCTGTGTACTAAGAGCTTCAAAAATTATGGAAGATCATGGCTACGAGGTAATGATCAACCACGCGATCGGATCAGGCGGCTTGTCGATGGAACAGTTGATTGAGGATGGCTTTATCCAAGGAATTTTGGACATAACTACCCATGAAATCGCGGATGAAATGCTGGGCGGGGTTCTCAGTGCCGGTCCGGACCGGTTGACCGCTGCCGGGCGTAAAGGGATTCCGCAAGTGGTTGCTCCGGGAGGACTGGATTTGATCAACTTTGGTCCCAAAGATACGGTGCCGGTGCACTACCTGCAGCAAAGCCACTTGCCGGGACGTTCCCTGTATGAGCATAATCCGGCGGTAACCTGTATCGGCGTTCTTCCCGATGAAGCCTATAAAATTGCCGAAAACATGGCCAAAAAATTGAACGAGTCTCAGGCTCCCACGGCCATCTGTGTGCCGATGCGGGGCTGGGGAGCATGTGATCTGGGGACTCCGAATAAGGATTTAGGATGGGCGGGTCCCGAGGCCGGACCGACCTGGGTCGCTGATCCCGATAAACCGGAATGGTCTTTAAGAAGCCAGCGCTTCCTTCAAGGCATGAAAGATTTTCTGGATCTAAGCAAATCAAATGTAGAATTGATGGTGGTTGACAAACATATGAATGAGCCGGAATTCGCGGATCTGATGGCCGATATTCTCAAGGATATGCTGGACGGCAAATGGAAAAAGAATTCACAGAGCCACCTGCCCTATGTACAATCGGTTTAACCGGGAGGGCAATGATGGCGCAAAAATATTCTCGTGAACAAATTTTGGGAAGACTGTACGGGCAAAAAGAAGCCGGGCACCCTGTGTTAATGTTCGGTGCGGGAACCGGTCTGACCGCCAAGTGTGCTGAAACGGGTGGAGCTGATCTTATCGGGGTTTACTCCACCGCCATTTATCGCATGCGCGGTTTGCCTTCCCTGCTGGCCTGGATGCCCTACAGCAATGCCAATGAGCATTTACTGAATATGGCCCGGGAGATCCTGCCCGTTGTTAAAAATACGCCTTGCATTGCGGGAATTGGAGCTCACGATCCGGCTTTGGATCTGGGTGAGTTCCTGGACACTGTGACGAAGGCCGGCTTTTCGGGTGTGACCAACGAACCGTTTGTGGGGTTGTACGGAAAATATTTTGCCGATCAACTGGAGCGTGCCGGTTTGGGTTTTTCCTGTGAAGTTGAATTGATCCGCCGGGCCAGAGCCAAGGATATTTTCACGGTTGCCTGGGCTATGTCGCCTGAGGAAGCCTATGCCATGGCCGCAGCAGGAGCGGATGTCATCGGGGCCATGATTGGGGTAACGACGGGTGGAATGTCGGGAGAGTCTGAAGTTATCTCGTTAGATGAAGCAGTGGCTGATGTTCAGGCAATGATTGAAGCTGCCCGAAGTGTTAATCCGGAGGTTCTGGTCCTGACTCATGGCGGACCTTTTGCTGATGTCGAAACCGCCCAGTATTCAATTACTCATTCCAGTGCAGCAGGCTATGCTTCGGGATCAAGCGGGGAAAGAATTCC
>CAZYJA010000141.1:0-7677 GCA_964647245.1 uncultured Syntrophomonas sp.
CTTATAGGGATTTGCCCTTACTGTTATATCAAATTCAAAATAAATACCGAGACGAAATAAGGCCCCGTTTTGGGTTAATGCGCGGCCGCGAGTTTATTATGAAAGACCTGTATTCCTTTGACGTCGATTACGAGGCTTTGGATGTTTCCTATAAAAAAATGCATGCTGCCTATCAGGCCATATATGAGCGGATGAATCTCAAATATCGGGTGGTTGAGGCTGACAGCGGGGCTATTGGGGGCAATGAAAGCCACGAGTTCATGGTCCTGGCCGATAGTGGGGAATGTACCGTATTATATTGCGAGAGCTGCGATTATGCCGCCAACGTGGAAAAGGCCCAGTGTCAAATAGAAGATAAACCTGCTCCGCCAAAGAATTGGCAGGAAATAACTAGAATATTCACGCCGGGGATAAAGACCGTACAGGATTTAGCTACCTTAGGTATAACCGAGCAAGAAGTGGCCAAGACCCTAATGTATAGTGCTGACCAGGAAATCATTGCGGTTGTAATAAGAGGTGACCGTGATGTAAATGAAATCAAACTGAAGAACATGTTGGGGGCTGAAGAGCTGTTTATGGCGGACGAAGCATCAGTTCGGGAATGGTGCGGAGCCGGATTTGGATCTATCGGGCCGGTGGGCTTAAAAGTTAAAATATATGCTGACCTGGAACTTGCCACGATGCAAAACTTTAATTGTGGCGCCAATGAAGATAACTATCATTATAAAAACGTTAATATGGGCCGGGATTTTGTTCCCGAAGCGGTGGTTGATCTGAGAAATGCTGTGGAAGGTGATCGTTGTTTGGCCTGTAGTTCCAGTCTCCGCACCATCCGAGGTATTGAGGTTGGACATATCTTTAAACTAGGGACAAAATACTCTGACGCAATGGGGGCCACCTTCATCGACGCTAACGGTGAAGAAAATGCCATGGTGATGGGCTGTTATGGCATTGGAGTTTCTCGTACCATGGCGGCGGCGGTGGAACAGAATAATGATGCCAATGGGATTATATGGCCTATACCCATTGCCCCTTATCATGTAATCATAATACCGGTTAACGCCAAAAAGGAAGAGCAAATTGAGGCAGCTACGGCCATTTATGAGCAATTGACCGCAGAGGGGATTGAAGTAATCCTGGATGATCGTGATGAACGGGCCGGGGTAAAATTTAAGGATGCTGATCTCATAGGTATTCCGGTGAAAATTACTATTGGTCCTAAATCTCTGCAGGAGAAACAGGCGGAAGTGAAGAAAAGATGGGAAGACCATACCGAACTAGTTCCCATGGATCAAGTGGTTGATACCATCAAAGGAATTATTGCTGAGGGAATGAAGAAAAATACTTAATAGCACAATGGGAGGGTGACACTGAGAACCGTCCCCCTTGCCACACCCTCCTCGTCCTTGGCACTGGTCAACCAACGTTACCCGTCACCTTGTGGAAAATTATTTATGGGGTGGTTTAACATGTCTAACTATGAAATTATATTTAAGCTTACCCTGGCCTGCATACTCGGCGGGATTATAGGATTGGAACGGGAGAGCCTGAGTCGTCCGGCTGGTTTTAGGACCTATACCCTGGTGTGCGTAGGTTCGGCCCTGGCCATGATAGTATCCTTGGACATGTATTACCAATTTTATCGCACCGTTAACGCTGACCCAGGACGTATTGCGGCCCAGGTTGTCAGCGGAATTGGTTTCCTGGGGGCCGGTACTATCATGAAGGAAGGCCCGACCGTAAGCGGTCTGACTACAGCTGCCGGACTCTGGGGGGTAGCCTGTATCGGGTTGGCTGTTGGTGCGGGTATGTATCTGCCTGCTATCGTAACCTCGATATTAATACTGTTTGTTTTAATTTATTTTGCCAAATTTGAACAGCATTTTAAAGGGATGCGAGTTTATAAAGGGATAATGCTGGTAACGAAAGATCAACCTGGTCAGGTGGGAATTATTGGTTCCATCTTGGGTGACCTAGGAGTATTAATAAAGAATATCAATCTAAACCGCCTGGAAAGCGAGAACCTTTTGGAGATTGAGTTGTTATTGGACTTACCCTCAGAAATGTCGGTTGAACATGTAATTGAAGAGCTGGCAGGAGTCAAGGGCTTACAAAACATAGATAGGTTAAACTAGGAGGAATCGTCAATGACTCTCAACTTCCCGGCTTTTATTAAGGGCAAAATTGACCCTCAGTTGGTTCAGATGTGGGAGGGTACTATCATTGAGAAAGTTGAGATTTCCAAGACCAAGGGCCGATGGAAGTTGCAGCTTCAGGTACCGCAGCCTATTCCGGGGTCGGTTATTACCGACACCACCCGGCAGCTACATATTTACCACGATTATCTGGACCAAATCGAACTGCATCTAGTGCTAAGAGATTTCAGCGGTAGCCTCCGCAGCATATTAAATACCCGAAGGGATGATTTATCATCCTGTTTGTTTTTAGCTGGCAAATTTATGTTGGAAATGCCCGCCTTACGGTGGGAATTCGAAAATTCAAGGATAGATATTATTAGTAACGATGAGTCCCTCTATAATGATATCATTGCCCGCGAAATATGCCCGGGCCTGGCGAACTGGTTCTGGCGGGAGTACTCCTTGCAGGTTCTGGTGCGAGTTCTTTGCCAAGGGTCAGGTAATGCCCTGCAGGGGGAGGAAAATTGGCTAACCAACCGGCAACTGGATATCATCGAGGCTAGCCAGGAATTATTCATGTCCGGTAAACGCACTTTTGGTTCTCGGGAAGGGAAAAAACTCGAGCATGCAATTCATGCTAAACCATTACCGGTTGCCGAACTGGAGGAAGGCATGAAAACTGCGGTTACGGAAGGCGAAATCTGGCACAAGGACATTAGTATCTTAAAAGATGGTCGTCTGGTAGTAAACTACTTCCTGACTGATTTCAATGATACTATTGTGATTAAGACCTTTTTGGACAAGACTGAAGATGACAAGATAAAAGTTGGTGACCGGATTAGGGTAAAAGGCAGTGTTCGTTTTGATGTCCGCCTGAAAGAAATTGCGCTATTCATGGACCAGTATCAACAACAGGAGAAAAGCACCCGTCACGATGATAGTGAAGAGAAGCGAATTGAATTGCACGCCCATACCAAGATGAGTTCCATGGATGGTTTGGCTGAAGTGAAGGAGCTAATTCATAAGGCTGCCACATGGGGTCATCCGGCTATAGCGATAACAGATCATGGCGGCATCCAATCCTTTCCCGTGGCCTACGCGGCAGTACATGAATACAATAAAAACAACGATAAAAAATTAAAGATTATATATGGAGTCGAGGGTTATCTGGTTGAAGAAGATAAGAAGGAACGACCCTATCACATCATATTGTTAGCTCGCAACCTGGTGGGGCTTAAGAATCTTTATAAGCTGGTGAGTATAAGCTACTTGGATCATTTTTATCGTCAACCGCGCATACCCCGTCAGGAACTAATAAAGTATCGGGAGGGACTGCTCCTCGGGACAGCCTGTGAAGCAGGTGAATTATACCGGGCCTTCCTTAGAGGTGCGACTGAGGATGAGTTGACTGCGATCGCATCGTTTTACGACTATTTGGAGATTCAACCCCGGGCTAATAATAATTTCCTGCTTCGAAAAGGTTTGGTGGAGTCAGAACAAGCCTTGGCAGATATAAACCAGCGCATTGTAGAACTGGGCCAGAAACTTGCCAAGCCGGTAGTTGCTACCGGAGATGTTCATTTTGTGGAACCCCATCACGAAAAATTCCGTACTATCATTAAGTTCGGGCAAGATTATGAAGATGCCGGGGAAAGACTTCCTTTATTTTTTAGAACTACCTCAGAAATGCTGGATGAGTTTTCCTATTTGGGTGCAGCTGAAGCCAGACGGGTGGTGATCCAAAACCCAGCCTTGGTTTCGAGTCTGGTTGAAACCATTAAACCGGTTCCGGATGGATTCTATCCACCGCAAATAGAAACTGCGGAAAAGGAAATTAATGAATTGACCTGGGAAAAGGCTCATACCATTTACGGGCCCCAGTTACCGGCAATTGTTGAAGAGCGGGTGACCAGGGAATTAGCTTCTATTAATAAATATGGTTTTTCGGTATTGTATTTGATTGCCCATAAACTGGTTAAAAAATCTAATGAAGACGGTTATTTGGTGGGTTCCCGGGGCTCGGTAGGTTCTTCTCTGGTGGCATTTTTTACCGGTATTACCGAAGTAAATGCTCTGCCACCTCATTATATATGTCCTAACTGTTTTTACAGCGAGTTTACGGTGGATAATTCGGTAGGCTGCGGGGCGGATTTGGAGGACAAAATCTGTCCAGCCTGCAGTCAGGATTTACATAAGGATGGTTTTGATATCCCCTTCGAAACCTTTCTAGGCTTTGAGGGGGATAAGGTACCGGATATTGACCTTAATTTCTCCGGTGATTATCAGAGCCGGGCCCATCAATATGTGGAGGAATTGTTTGGCAGCCACAATGTTTTCCGGGCGGGAACTATTTCGACGATTGCAGATAAGACGGCTTTTGGTTTTGTTAAAAAATATGCCGAGGGACAGGGGTTGGATATAAAAGCCTCCGAAATGGCTCGTCTGGCTCAGGGCATAACCGGAGTTCGGAGAACCACCGGGCAACACCCGGGCGGATTGATAGTGGTGCCCAAAGATAAAGATATTTTGGATTTCACCCCGCTGCAGCACCCGGCTGATAACAAGGGGTCCGGGGTCATTACTACCCACTTTGAATATCATGCCATTGGTGACCAATTGGTTAAGTTAGATATCCTGGGGCATGATGATCCTACGGTTATTAAAGAGCTTGAGGATTTGACCGGTATAAAAGCATCTTCCATAAGTCTTTCGGAAAAAGAGACTATGAAGCTTTTTTCCGGGGTGGAACCATTAGGTCTAAAGAGTGAGGACATTGATTCCAGTGTGGGTACATTTGGAATACCCGAATTCGGCACCCGTTTTGTCAGGCAGATGCTGGAAGCTACCCGTCCTACCAGTTTTTCTGAACTAGTGAGGATAAGTGGACTTTCCCATGGAACCGATGTATGGCTCAATAATGCTCAGAGCCTGATAGCGGATAAGCTGGCCACCCTGAATGACGTAATATGTACCCGCGATGATATCATGACTTATCTGATTTACAAAGAAATGGACAAAAACAAAGCTTTTGAAATAATGGAAAAGGTCCGTAAAGGCAAAGGCCTCAAACCTCCTGAGGTAGCTCAAATGGAGAAATGTCAGGTTCCAGCCTGGTATATAAATTCATGCCAAAAGATAAAGTATATGTTTCCTAAGGCCCATGCAGTTGCGTATGTGACCATGGCCTTTCGTATTGCCTGGTTCAAGGTTTACTATCCGTTGGCTTTTTATGGCAGCTTTTTCGGAATCAGAGCGGAAGACTTTGAGGCCGAAACGATACTGGGTGGATATGAATCAGTGCGGGAGAGAATTAAGGCAATAGATAAAATGGGGCAAAGTGCTCCGCAAAAGGAGAAGAAACTGTTAACTATATTAGAACTGGCCCTGGAAATGATGGTGCGAGGATATGAATTTTATCCGGTGGATATATATAAATCCCAAGCCCATAAATTTGTAGTCACTGACCACGGACTAATTTTGCCATTTGCCTCCCTACCCAATGTTGGTGCCGCTGCTGCCCAAGGCATAATAGCTAGTCGGGAGGAAGGAGAGTACATATCTATAGAAGAATTTCAGAGTAGAACCCGCTTAAATAAAGGTGCTATGGATATTATGAGAAAAGAAAATTGTTTCCCGGGTCTGCCTGAAAAGACCCAAATTAGTCTATTCGCTTAGGACTAAGACTTCTATACTGCCAATATAAATGACCCGGGCTTAACGAATAAATCCCGGGCCGAATTTACCTGGATAATTTCTTCGTAGTCGCTTACTTGAATAATAAAACGTCTATGTGTTATACTTTAAATGTATCTTGCTAATAATGTATTAGAAAGAGTGGGTAACTGCCCACTCTTTCTATTGTAATGTGTATCCATTAACCTCAATTTAACGGGGGTGACAGGAAAGTTATGGGCTCTATAAATACCCAGATTAGAGATTCAATTATCAGTAAACTGCAGGAAAAGGGAATAGATTTATATGAAATTGAGTACAAAAAAGAAGCTGATGGGCAGGTTATCAGAATCTTCATTGATACTCCCGAGGGTGTGGATGTGGAAATATGCGCCAAAGCCACTCGAGCGGTTAAAGACTATATAGACACCGAGAGCAAGCTTTATTACGATTATTTGGAAGTTTCATCCCCCGGCATTGACCGGATACTAAAGACAGACAGCGATTTTAAACGATTTCAGGGTGAAACAGTTTTGGTCAAGACTTCCCAGCCTATCGAAGGACAGAGGAAGTTTGTTGGTATTTTAGCCAATACCGACCCTAATCTGGTGAGCATCCAAGTCGAAGATAATCTGCTGCAAATATCCCGTGATGTTATTTCAATTGTAAGGCTCCATCCCGATATATAAGGAGGAAGTATTAATGTCCAGTGAACTCATGCAGGCATTGAAGGACTTGGAAAAGGAACGGGGAATTCCACAGGAAGCGTTAATTGAAGCAATTAAATCAGCTTTAAATACTGCTTATAAAAAAAATTTTGGTACCACTCAGAACGTCAGTGTGGAATTAAATAAACTTACCGGCGAGGTGCAAGTTTTTGCTCAGAAGCGGGTTGCCCAGCAAGTAAAGGATTCCTGTATGGAGATATCATTGGAAGAAGCTCAAATGATAAATCCTACCTGTGCTGAGGACACAATGATCTGTGTGGAAGTAACTCCTTCCAATTTCGGCCGCATAGCTGCTCAGACCGCCAAGCAGGTAGTAGTGCAGAAATTACGCGAAGCTGAACGGCTCTTGATATATGAAGAGTTTTCCGAACGGGAAGGTGAAGTAGTAACCGGTACTATCCAGCGAATTGAGTCAAAAACCGTAGTAGTAAACCTGGGCAGAACCGAGGGGATTATGCTGCCATCTGATCAAATTATTTCGGAAAGGTATGAAGTTGGGCAAAGAGTCAAAGGTTACATATATGAAGTAAAAAATAGCTCGAAAGGTCCCAGTGTATTTATTTCTCGAACTCATCCTTATTTCCTCAAGCGTCTGTTTGAGCTTGAAGTTCCGGAAATATATGAAGGACTGGTTGAAATAAAATCTATAGCCAGGGAAGCCGGCTCACGTTCCAAAATATCGGTGCATTCCATGGATGATAAAATCGATCCCGTTGGTTCTTGCGTTGGCCCCCGCGGTATTAGAGTGCAAAATATTGTAACCGAGTTAAATGGCGAGAAGATAGATATTATTAAATTTCATAGAGACCCGGATAAGTTTATAGCCAGTTCCCTAAGTCCTTCCAAGGTCTTGTCAGTGTGGGTTGATTCTGAAGGGAAAAAAGCCCGGGTAGTTGTACCCGATTATCAACTTTCTCTGGCCATTGGCAAAGAAGGCCAAAACGCTCGCCTGGCTGCCAAGCTGACCGGTTGGAAAATAGATATTAAGAGTGAAAGCCAGGCTGAAGAGGAGAACCAACCTGATGATTAAAGCGCGCAAACTGCCCCAACGAATGTGCGTGGGTTGTAGGGAAATGAAGAACAAAAGGGAATTGATAAGGGTGGTCAGAACCCCGGAAGGCTTGGTTGAGATCGACTCA
>CAZYJA010000142.1:0-7565 GCA_964647245.1 uncultured Syntrophomonas sp.
ATATCTTTACCGGCTGTATATCCTGCCTTCTCAATAGCCTCTAAAATTACCTCAATAGCAGCCTCATTTGAAGGAAGATCCGGTGCAAACCCGCCCTCATCTCCTACTGAGGTAGCTAGACCCTTGGCGGAAAGCACTTTCTTCAAAGCATGATAAACTTCTACTCCCATCCGCAGGCCTTCCGAGAAATTCGGTGCACCACAGGGGACTACCATAAATTCCTGAATATCTACATTATTATCGGCGTGTTTACCGCCATTAAGAATATTCATCATAGGCACCGGAATCTCCTTGGCATTGATCCCGCCTATATACTGGTAGAGAGGTAACTCCAGATAAGCTGCAGCAGCCCGGGCGGTGGCCAGAGATACCCCCAGAATAGCATTCGCTCCTAACTTGCCTTTATTCGGGGTGCCATCCAGCTCGATCATAAGCGCATCTATATCGATTTGCCGCACCGCTTCCATACCGATGACCTCTGGAGCAATAATATCATTTACATTCTTAACGGCCTGGAGAACCCCCTTGCCCCCGTAACGTCCAGCGTCACCATCTCTCAGTTCTACGGCTTCGTGAGCGCCGGTGGATGCTCCCGAGGGAACAATGGCGGTCCCCATTGTACCATCTTCCAGTATAACCTCTACTTCTACGGTCGGGTTACCTCTGGAATCCAGAACTTCACGAGCAAATACATCAACAATTGTACTCATTTAAAACTTGTCTCCCTTCCTTATTGTGCGTTTGATTTGGTTAGTATTTAATTTACAATCAACGAGGTTCCGGTCATCACGGCCGGCTTTTCCAATCCCAGCAGACTTAACAGGGTTGGAGCTATATCCCGTAAAGACCCATATTCACGCAGGGTCCGGTCTTTATGGGACTCTGAAACCAGGATAAAGGGAACCTGGCTATTTGTATGGGCTGTAAAGGGATTGCCAGTTTCAGGGCAAACCATCATCTCAGCATTGCCATGGTCCGCGCTAATGAGGAGCACTCCTTCCTTGGCGATTACCCGCTCCCCGACCCTGAGCAGACATTCATCCACCACCTTGATGGCCTCAATAGCCGCCGGTAACATGCCGGTGTGGCCGATCATATCTGCATTGGCGTAATTTACGATTATAACCCCATAATAGTCGCGCTCCAGCTCGACCAGAAGTCGCTCGGTTATCTCGCGGGCACTCATGGCCGGCTGCAAATTATAAGTTGCCACTTTCGGAGAAGGAATGAGTATCCGATCTTCGCCTGGATTGGCTTCTTCTACTCCACCATTGAAGAAGAAGGTAAGATGCGCATACTTCTCGGTCTCAGCGATGCGCAGCTGCTTTATTCCCTGCTGAGATAATACTTCCCCCAGAGTATTACTTAAGTTCTGAGGCATAAAGGCCACTGCAGCCGGGAGGTCAACGTCATACTGAGTCATGCAGACCAAGTGGGTAGCGGGCCGGAAGCGACGCGGGAATTTTCCCATTTCTTTATCTATCAGGGCATGACTGATCTGGCGGGCCCGATCCGCCCGGAAGTTAAAAAATATGATGCTATCGCCATCGGCAATTGTAGTCAGGGCTTGTCCATTGGCATCTACTATAACCGCCGGCTCCATAAACTCATCGGTTATCCGGGCTTCATAGCTGTCAACAATAGCTGCCTGGGCATTGGCAGCCTTTATACCTTCACCCATTACCATGGCATCATAGGCCTTTTCGATCCGTTCCCAACGGTTGTCCCGGTCCATTCCGTAAAAACGGCCCCCCAGGGTGGCTATTTGCCCAACTCCAATTTCTTTCATCTTCATTTCCAGAGCATTTACGTATTCCATGGCGCTTTTCGGAGCTACATCGCGACCATCCAGAAATCCGTGAATAAATACCTTTTCCACCTGGTGATCATGGCAAAGCTGCAGGAGCGCATATAAATGGGTAAGTTCGCTGTGCACCCCTCCGTCCGAAAGCAATCCCATCAGGTGCACCTGGCCTTGATTGGCTTTAGCAAAATCCAGAGCTCCCAAGAATGCTTCATTGTCATAAAAAGTGCCATCTTCAATGGCTTTACAAATACGAGTAATTTCCTGGTAAACTACTCGACCGGCCCCGATGTTCAAATGGCCTACCTCGGAATTGCCCATTTGACCGCGGGGTAACCCTACGGCATAACCCGAGCACTCCAGCAGGGTATGCGGATACTCATCCCAATAGGATTGAAAGTTTCCAGGACAGGCCTGGCTGATAGCATTATCACTACAGGCATTCCTAACTCCCCATCCATCCAAAATCATCAGTACCACAGGTTTAGACATTCTTATTTAACCTCACAATCCGGGCAAAATCAGCCGCATTTAAACTGGCGCCGCCTACCAGGGCTCCATCCACATCTGGCTCAGCCATGAACTGGGCAATATTCTCAGGCTTCACACTGCCCCCATACAGGATTTTTACATCCTTCGCCCAGGCTTTGTCATATAGTATGGCCAGGTATTCCCTAATAAATCCGATCATGTCCCGGGCATCGGCTGGACTGGCATTTTTACCCGTACCAATGGCCCACACCGGTTCGTAGGCGATAACCAGTTCCTGGGCCGGTATAGCTTGCAGTCCCAGCTCCAACTGCCGGCGCACCACTGCCTGAGCTGAGCCCGCTTCCCTTTCCGCCAGGGTTTCACCGACACAAAATATCGGGGTCATGCCCGCTTGACTAACCGCTTTAAGCTTGCGATTGATAATCAGGTCGCTCTCACCCATTATATGACGACGCTCCGAATGGCCCACTATCACGTAATGGCAGCCCAGATCCAGGAGCATTAGCGAGGATATTTCGCCGGTGTAGGCACCTTGGCTTTCCCAGAAAACATTCTGGGCCCCTAGCTTGATGGGGCTGCCTTTGAAACACATGCTCAACCCCAGCAAGGCGGTGAAGGGCGGACAAATAGCTATATCAACGTCTTTTACCCCCGCTACCAGAGGTAAGAATTCTTTAATAAATTCCAGGGTTTCACCCACGGTTTTATACATTTTCCAATTGGCGGCTATCAGTGGCTTTCTAACCTTAAACACCTCCTATATTTGGCAGGACTTTACTCCCGGCAGTTCTATTCCCTCCAGGAATTCCAGGGTGGCTCCGCCGCCGGTGGAGATGTGGGTGATTTGCTTTTCCAATCCCAGTTTGTAAATGGTGGCGGCCGAGTCGCCGCCGCCAACCACCGTAACCGCATTTGAATGGGCCAGGGCGCTGGCTATGGCCTCTGTTCCGGCTGCAAACTGCTCGTACTCATAAACCCCTACTGGACCGTTCCATATTATGGTATGAGCCTTGGCAATGGCCGTGGCAAAGCCTCTAACCGTTTTGGGCCCGATATCCAGAATCATCATATCGTCGGGTATGGCATCGATATCAACTACCACCGCTGCAGCTTCGGCAGACAGTTCCCGGGCTATCACCGCATCAACCGGCATGAGGATATGCTTGTTTTTTTGGTCGGCCAATTCCAATAGGCTGCGGCACTCCGGTAAAAGTTCCATTTCACATTTTGATTTGCCCACTTTTATACCCCGGGCCGCCAGGAAGGTATTGCCGATTCCGCCGGCCACTAATAGGACATCTAGTTTATTAAGCAGGTTTCTTATCAGCCCTAATTTGTCTTTTACCTTAGCGCCCCCCAGAATGGCCATGCGAGGACACTGCGGATGCTCTAGCACCTGTCTTAACATATTCACCTCGTTTTCGAGCAGAAAACCAGCATAAGCCGGCAAATAATTGGCTATTCCAGCGGTAGAGGAATGGGCCCGATGAGCAGTTCCGAAGGCATCATTTACAAATAGATCACCCAAGCGGGCCAGCTGTTGGGAAAACTCAGGATCATTTTTTTCTTCCCCGGGATAGAATCTGACGTTTTCCAGCATTAGAACTTCCCCGGGGGCAAGCTGGCGGGACATCGCCTGTACTTCCGGCCCAATGCTGTCTGCAGCCATTAAAACTTTTTTATTGAGCAAGCTGCCCAAATGGAGAGCTACCTCTTTTAAGCTGTACTTAGGATTGGCTTTCCCATCAGGCCGCCCCAGATGACTCATCAAAATGAGCCTGGCTCCCTGTCCCAATATATAATCAATGGTGGGTATAGCCGCACTAATACGGGTATCATCAATTATTCCACCATTCTCATCCATAGGCACATTGAAATCGACCCGCATCAATACTCGCTTGTCTTTCAGCTCTACGTCTCTAATACTCCGCAATTCCAGTCCTCCTCCGGTATTATGTGAATCTTCTTATATCATTCAGGGAACAGGAGAACCGTCCCCTTGTTTCCTTAAAATCCTTTTGCAGCTACAAAGGCTACCAGATCTACGACCCGCAGTGAATAGCCCCATTCGTTATCGTACCAGGCAACCACCTTGGCCATCTTGTCGCCCATAGTCATGGTCAACGGGCCATCTACTACCGCCGAATATACCTCACCGTTATAATCCCGGGATACCAGCGGTACTTCAGTGTATCTTAGTATTCCCTGCAGGTAGGTTTCACTGGCCTTTAGGTAGGCCGCATTGATTGCTTCTACTGACGCTGCTTTTTCCAGCTCTACGGTCAAGTCCAGCAGAGATACGTTAGGGGTAGGCACCCTGATCGCTAAGCCGTCCAGTTTTCCTTCCAGTTCAGGTATTACCAGACCCACTGCACTGGCAGCACCGGTGGTGGTAGGTATCATGGATAAGGCTGCTGAGCGGGCTCTTCTCAGATCTTCATGTTCCAAATCCAAAACCCGTTGATCATTAGTGTAGGAATGGATGGTGGTCATCATTCCTTTCACGATCCCAAACTCCTCCAGCAATACTTTAGCAACTGGAGCTAAACAATTGGTAGTGCAGGAAGCATTCGAAAGAACATGGTGGACAGCAGGATTGTACTGATCACTGTTCACTCCCATTACAACCGTCAAATCCGACTTCTTTCCAGGTGCGGTGATAATAACCTTATGGGCTCCGGCCTGCAAATGTTGGCCTGCTTTCTCCCGACTCCTAAACCTTCCGGTTCCTTCCACCACTACATCTATGCCCATTTCTTTCCAAGGCAATTTTAGCGGATCTTTTTCCGATAAATATTTGAAGCTTTTGCCAGCCGCAGTAATGCTGTCGCCAGCCACGATAACATCTCCGGGGAATTGACCATGAATAGAATCATATTTGAATAAGTGCGCCCCTCCCTTGGGGTCCCCCAGGTCATTTACAGCGACCAGCTGAATATCATCTCTGGGTAATACTGCTCTAGCTACCAGGCGCCCTATTCTCCCGAAACCGTTGATTGCAATTTTAACTGTCATTGACCATCATCCTTCCCAAATATTATTTGCTTGGCTGCACCTTCATCAGTTATCAAGACGTTTTCCTGTCCGTTTTTCAATACTGCTTCAATCGCCTCCGCTTTATTACTTCCTCCTGCTACTGCTACAATAAGCCTAATGTTTTGCAAATCATTTAGTTCTAATCCTATTCCGGGTATTTCAAATATTATTTTGCCCCATCGATCGAAATAATATCGCAGGGCTTCACCCATGGCGGCATGCTTTTGCAGAAATTCAATTTCTAGTGCGGAAAGTCCGCGTCTGCCTGCCATTTCCATAGCTGGCCCAATCCCATGTACTAAAATATGGGCGGACTTAATAGTGTTAATAACTTCACTGATATGAATATCCTTTTTCAGTGCAGCGGCGGTGCTTTCCTCAATATTGTCAGGAATATGTAACAGCCGATACTGTCCGCCCACCGCTCGGGCAATTTTGGCGGCAATGTTGCCAGCCTGGAGTTCCACGTTCTCCCCTAATCCTCCCCGTGCGGGTACTACGCATATGTTGGGGGCGTTTACCTCCCGCATGGCCTGGGCCACCTGCGCCAGGGTAGTTCCACCGGTTACCGCTAAAATGCAGGATGGATAGAGTTTTTTACGCAGGTATTCGGCCCCTGCCCGGCCCAGATCTTCATGGGCTATAGGGTCTAAAAATGAATCACCCGGAACGATTATGACTTCATCCAAATTATAGAGTTGCTTGAGGTTGTCCCCCAGAATCTGAATGTTTAAAAGCCAGGGCACAATCTCATCAACATCCCTCAACAGTTCCTCGCCATAAGGGGTAAGATATATGCCAACCGGAGTCATTAGTAAAGCTCCGCGAGACCTGAGGGTCTCAACCTCAGTTCGTACCATCCTCTCGCTGCAGCCCACGTTTTTACCTAGCTGCCGTCTGCCAATTGGTTGATTATGAAGCACTTGCCTTAAAATCAGGTACCGGGCATTCATTATCTGCATCGCTTCCGGGGCGAATCTCTCCATAACCGTAAATAATTTATGCATTTATGGCCCCCGGGACATAATAAATATGCCAGGGACAATTTTGTCCCTATAACAGTATAAATATATGTCCATTACATTTAATATTTTGTAAATATTATAGCACATTTAGGTATATATGATGCACAGTTAGTGCGCGGAAATTAATAATTTTTAATATCTTTTGCGCGCTGTGGTTGGCAGTATCCCCATTTCTTGCCGATACTTGGCTACTGTCCGTCGGGATATGTTTATTCCCTTAATCTTCAGGATTTCTACAATAGACTGGTCACTTACGGGATGAGCCGGGTTCTCATCATCAATAATTTCTTCAATGATACATTTAATGCTTTTGGAAGAGACTTGCTCATGGTCTGTTTGGCTCTCCACTCCACTTCCGAAAAAGAACTTCAGCTCAAACAGGCCCTGGGGAGTCTGAATATATTTCTTGGAGGTAGCCCGACTAACGGTGGATTCGTGAACTTCAACCAGATCTGCCACCTGTTTAAGATTTAGCGGTTTCAGGTACTTTATGCCCTGGTTTAAAAATTCGGTTTGAAAATCAACAATACAACGAGCCACTTTGTATAAAGTTCGGCGGCGTTGTTCAATACTGCGAATAAGCCACACCGCTGCGCCCATCTTCTCTTCCAGGTATTTGCAAGCCTCGGGTGAAAATGCATTGGGTTGCCGCAGCATATTTTCATAAAGTTGATTAACCATTAACCGCGGCGAGGCGCTATCATTAAGCACCACCACATATTCCCCTTCGACGTTCTCCACAATGACATCCGGAATAATATACTTCACTTCATCCATCGGGCTGTACTGCAGACCCGGCTTGGGATCCAGGGTGCGAATCAAATCACAGATATCCTGAACCTCGCAAATCGTGGTTCCCAGTGCCTGAGCTATCTTGCCCAGTTTGCCCTTGGCCAGATCATCCAGATGTTTTTCAATTACCTCCCGCACCATGTCGTTTTCCTTACCGTAGTGGCGCAGCTGGATCAGGAGACATTCTCCCAAATTGTAGGCCCCCACTCCATGGGGATGAAACGATTGCACTATTTTTACCACTCTATTAATTCGTTCCAAATCCGCCCCAGTATTTGCAGCAACTTCGTCGGGCTCCACACACAGATAGCCATGGGGATCCAGATTGCCGATGATATACTGTCCCACGGCCATATCTTCATTGTCCTTGCAGGCCAGGTGTAATTGAAACTGGAGGTGTTCATAGAGACTGGGAC
>CAZYJA010000143.1:0-7557 GCA_964647245.1 uncultured Syntrophomonas sp.
CGTCATATATCAAACTCTGTTCCATAGGATCAACTGCAGCAGCAGCTCCGTCCGTCATGGCCATTTCAGCTTCGTGCTCGGCATTATCCTTGTTTGCCAAAAGGTAAGGTGTTTTTGCATCCAAATGGGTTTTCATAGCTTGAATAATTGTCAGTTTAGGATTAAGCGGCTTGCCGGTATTAAATGCCGGGCAGTTTTCCTGACATCTTCCACAGCGTATACAAGCGTCTAAATCCAATAGATCTTTCCAACCGAATTCTTCGATATTCTCTACACCAAATGACTCCGCTTCTTCAATGCCGTAAACCATACGATTAGCTGAAGGCTCAAGATCACGGAAAACATATTGGAACATACCTGCAATGATATGCCACAGCTTAGTAAAAGGTATCAAAGCAATGAACAGGAAGGCAATTGCCATATGGAACCACCACAAGACACGATGGAGCATAAGAAGACCGTCAACACTTAATCCACTCATGGCCGCGGCAAACATCCAACCAAATGGGGAAGCAATTTTCTCGTAGGGAACTTGTTCCAGGAAGGGTGTCATCTGGATTTGGGCTGCTATTCTGGCCCCTTCAATCACATACCCTGTAAAGAGAATAACGAATATAAGCACTATAATCCAGCCATCCGCTGATTTGGTATCATTGAGGCGTTCCGGCTTCTGCACATACCTAATGTAAGCTAGCACCAAAATACCGATCAATGCTAAGAAACCAAATACATCCACTATCCACGACATTGCAATGTACGTGAATCCTGCCAGGTGAGGCCATCCGATCCAGAAATGCGCTGCATCCAGACCTGCTGCTATAGCCAGCAATGCAAATCCCCAAAATAGGAAGAAATGCATCCATCCCGGTAATGGCTTTCTAATTACTCGAGCTTGAGCGAAACTATTGACCAAGAATGAAACCGTCCGATCCCATATCCGGTCGTTTCTGTGAATTTCCCCCTTGGCCAGCATCCATACCCTAATCCTACTCCACATACCAGCCAGAATAATTCCGATAGGTATAAACATGATCAAATATATAAGCCATTCGTAGGGAATATTGGCCCCAACTTCACGCATTGGAACCTCGTAAAAACCTCTTATTGGTTCTGATCCGAAAATCATCAGTTAAATTCCCTCCTTAATACAGTAAGAAAGGATATACTGGATATGCGCAACACGCATATCCAGTAACACCAGTAAACTGCGAGCAACTACTATTTCTTTAGTTCGCCAACCACCATCGGAATGACTTTGAACAAATCAGCAACAACGCCAAAATCCGATACGTTGAATATGGGGGCTTCAGTATCTGTGTTAATCGCTGCTATATATTTGGAGGAAGACATGCCAGCTAAATGCTGGATAGCGCCTGAAATACCACAAGCAACATACAGATTAGGAAGAACTACCTTACCGGTTTGTCCTACCTGAAGTTCATGTCCTAACCAGCCAGAATCGATAGATGCCCGGGAGCCGCCTACTGCCGCACCCAGTAAATCTGCCAATTGTTCAACCAGTTTGATTCCATCGGGTCCCTTACAACCACGGCCACCTGAGACTACTACTGCAGCTTCGGCCAGGTCTGGTCTGGCTGATACGGTGGCTGCGAAGCTCTTTTCTACCTGGTATACATCTCCGGCTGAAGCTGCTATAGCAGGTTTTACAACTGCGCCAGCACCAGCTGTTGCTCCAACTTCCCATACGCCGGGACGAATGGTAGCCAGAACTGGACTGCCGGTTACTTCAACCTTGGCTAAGGCTTTACCAGCATATATTGACCGAGTGAAAACGCCCTTGCCAGCAGATATATCAGCAGCAACAGCATCGGTAGCCAGTCCGGCATCCATTTTTTGAGCTAATCTGGAAGCCATGTCTCTACCATTAAAGGAATGTGCAAACAATACAGCATTAGGGCTGAATTCTTTTATCATAGCTAATATTTGGGCAACGAAAGCGCCAGTGTTATATGATGCAAAAATAGCATCATCAGCTACATAAACCTTGTCAGCACCATATTTTGCCAGTTCGGCAGCCAGTCCTTCTACTCCTTTGCCAAATACAACCGCTGAAACCTCATCACTACCCTTTTTCAGTTCAGACAACATTTCAAACGTAACTTTACGGATATTACCATCCTTCTGTTCAACAAAAACCCATGTTCCTGCCATGAATTACCCTCCTTTTTAATACATAAATAAGTATTTATGCGCTTATTTCACTTCTACTTTAACTGTATTCAACATCCAGTCAGCTAATTTGGCTGCACATACATCTGCGTCATCTTCAATCTTGATACCTGCGGTCTTGGCAGCAGGCAGACTGACTTCAACTATTTTAATCTTGTTATCAACTGCCACAGCATCAATAGTAGCAACTGGTTTCTTTTTGGCTTGCATAATACCCTTCATGGAAGGATAACGGGGTTCATTCCAGCTAACCTGACTGGATATAACTGCTGGAATACTAACTTCAGTAACAGCAGTACCACCATCAGCCTCACTGGTGCAGGTGGCCTTTCCATCAGCAATTTCAATAGCTGTAATAACATTCACATGCGGGAAGCCTAAAATTTCTGCTATACGGGTAGGAACTTGAGAAGAACCATCATCAGCAGCCACATGGCCGGCTAATACCAAACCAGGACTCTCAGCCTTAATCGCTGTAGCCAGAGCAACTGCGCGAGCATATTCATCCGCACCGGTATCCTGTTTAACTAGAATACCTCTGTCAGCTCCCATAGCCAGAGCAGTGCGGATGGCATCCATGCCTTTATCGGCGCCAGCTGTGATAACTACGACTTCTTTAGCAACACCTTTTTCCTTGAGTTGAATTGCACCTTCTACTGCAACTTCGTCATATGGATTGATGATAAGGTTTATACCTGCATCGGAGATTTTACCATCTTTTATTTCGATCTTGGCTTCTGTGTCAAATGTCTGCTTAACACATACTACAACCTTCAAGTCCATTCCTCCTTTTTTCCTCACTGGTTTTTTATTTATCCCTGACAGTTATACCCTGGCAATTAATGTCCCGCCATCACCCCCATAAGTATTCTATGTATTTACTATTGCCTACGGCAAATTCACCGCTACATCTTGGATTGTGACTATCCTTAACGGCAATAAAATACAGCCAACATATTACTTCTATATCAAAGTCTATTTTCCTGCTTAAAAAGATATTAAAATAATTATTGGTCTAAGCCGGAAAAATAGCCAGTGATTTCCCCTATTATTGGTAAAAAATGATTAAATCCTATTCAATATACTATCAATTGCCTCAGCTGTCCTTTCGACATCTGCCAGAGTATGTGCTGCCGAGATAAAACATACTTCGAACTGGGATGGTGGAAAATATATTCCTGCTTCTAACATTCCCCTAAAGAAGTTAGCATATTTATGGGTATCGCAACTTAATACGGATTCATAATCATAAACCTCATTCTCAGTAAAAAATAGCGAGAATAGAGAGCCATGGCTGTTAATTGTAAATTTTACACCTTGACGCCTAAGACTGCTCTTTATGCGGTCGGTTAGGTAGTCAGCTCGCTGGGCTATGCCTGCATAGAAATCGGTTTGCTGTAAATGCTTTAAAGTAGTTATTCCGGCAGCCATGGCCAGCGGATTTCCTGATAAAGTTCCCGCTTGATACACATCTCCCTCCGGGGAAACCCTATCCATAATCTCCCTTTTTCCGCCATAGGCTCCAACCGGCAAGCCGCCTCCGATTATCTTGCCCAGAGTGGTTAAATCCGGTTTTATTTCAGTAAGGTTTTGTACCCCGCCATAGCATACTCTAAAGCCGGTTATAACTTCATCGAAAACCAGTAAACTTCCGTATAGCCTGGTAAGCTCGCGTAAACCTTCCAGAAATCCCGGCCGCGGATTGACCAAACCCATGTTAGCAGCTATCGGTTCGACAATAACCGCAGCAATATTGGGTCCAAACTGCATGAAGGCCTTTTTGACTGAATCCAGATCATTATACTTACACACCAAGGTCTGCTCGACCAATACCCGGGGAACACCGGGACTGGTTGGAACTCCGGCGGTCAGCATACCAGAGCCTGCTTTAATTAAAAACGAATCTGCATGTCCATGATAACAACCTTCAAATTTGATTATTTTATCCCTATTGGTATAAGCTCGTGCCAGACGCACCGCGCTCATGGTAGCCTCGGTTCCCGAATTAACCATCCGCACTTTATCCATAGCTGGAAAGGCATCGCATATTAATTGCGCCAGTTCAATTTCCTTTTCACAACATGCTCCATAACTGGTACCCTCCCGGGCTGCAGCACACACCGCATCAATTACCCTGGGATGGCTGTGACCAAGAATAAGCGGTCCCCAGGAACCCACATAATCAATAAATTCGTTGTCATCTACATCATACAACTTCGATCCCTGGCCTTTTTTGATGATCAGGGGATTTAGACCGACTGACTTAAAAGCCCGCACCGGACTGTTAACCCCTCCCGGCATATATTTTCGGGCTTTTTTAAACAGTACTTCGGAATTGCGAGTATCCACGCCGTCAATCCTCCCCTATGATGTATTCCATGCTAGCCTTTTTAAACTCTTTGAGGCTCTTAATGATAATATAATCAGTAAGCTCGGTTTGCTCCGCTATCCTATTTAACACCTGCATAAGTTCTTGATTGTCATGGGCATGGATCATACTAAACATATTATAGCCAAACTCATCCGGAACCTCTCTAAGATAACAATGGCTAATTTCTTTGAATCCTGCCATTATATTACCCGCTGATTCGGCCTGTTCCCCTTCAGTCTTCCATGCAACCATAGCATTGACAACATAACCTGCCGGGTGGTGACGCACTATAGCCCCGCATCTTCTAAGCGTACCCTCGGCTTGTAATTTATTAATTTTTTCTATAATATCTGCTTCGGTAATATTCAAGGATAAAGCTAAATCCTGGAAGGGGCGCGATACCAGAGGTAAATCCCCCTGTAATAGTTTTAGTATTTTTCTATCTTCCTTATCATAAATCATCAGGAACCCCCATATCAAAGGAAACTTTTATCTTGAACACCTTTTGCGCCGGCATTTCCATAATATCAAGCCCCAATACCGCTGCAAGTTCTTCCAGAGTTTCCTTGGCGCAGGATTCAGAGGGGGCAGTCAGGGTAAACCAGATATTATATTCATAATCCCTTAGATAATTATGAGTAACCCCAGGTATTAAGTTTATAATATGCGCCACTTTATCAATTCTGGCTTCAGGAACTTTTATAGCACACAAGGTTGAATAGAAACCCATATTGCGAGAATCTATAATCCCTCCTATGCGCCTGATCAGCCCACAATTCTTCATGACGGCAATTCTTGCCAGTACTTCATCTTCTTCTATACTTAAAGCCTTGGCCATTTCCAGGTAGGGCTGAACTGCCACGGGAAATTGGTTCTGCATCAAATCTATAATAGCCCGGTCCATATCGTCTAATAGGTGCACCTAAACAACTCCTTGAGGGTGGTAAAGACACCAGGTGTCCTCAGCCATATAATCATTGCTGCCGCTATAATAACTCGCTCTGGCCCTACAGCCTCCACATTTACTTTTGTAATCGCATAACCCACATTTGCCCCCGTAATCCATGGTTCGCAAAGTTGTTAAGATTTCGTTTTCCTTCCAGATCAGGTCAAATGGTTTCTCCCTGACATTGCCTAAGCGAACATCCAGGTAGGCACAGGGCTGTACATTGCCCACCGGACTTATTATACAATAACTAATGCCAGCCAGACACCCCTTAGTAAATCTAAGCGGTATACCTTTTTTGTCCGCTACCCTGATAAACTGAGGAGCACAGGTAGGTTTTATTTCAATAGAAACTTGTTTTTGTTTCTCCATCAAGCGGGCGATAGTCTTTTCGTACTCAACTACCCGTAAGGCCTCGTCTTCTATATTAATGCCTCTGCCAGTTGGTACCAGGAAAAATACGTGATGGGCCATGGCCCCTATTTCCACCGCAAAATCCGTAATGGCTTCCAATTCTTCTACGTTCCAGTCCATTACGGTGGTGTGGATCTGAAATGGCAACCCAGCTGCCTTAAGGTTTTTCATCCCCGCAATGGTTAACTGGTAAGCATTTTCTAATTTCCGAAAATCATTATTCTTTTGCGGATAGAGGCTATCCAAACTTACTCCAGCCGCCATAAAACCTGCACTTTTAAGCTGAATGGCAACCTCCGGCGTAATAAGGCTGCCGTTGGTTCCCAACACCGCCCGCAATCCTTGCTGAGTAGCAAATGCTCCCAATTCATAGATATCAGCCCGCATCAAAGGTTCGCCGCCGCTAAATATCATAATCTGAAAGCCGGCCTTTTTAATGTCGGTAATAAGCTGCCTGGCTTCTGCCGTAGAAAGTTCGTCAACTGATTTGGTGCCGGCATCACGATAACAATGTTCACATAACATATTGCATTGATTGGTAGTATTCCACGAAACGAGCATTATGTATCCTCCTACCGAATATGATTACTTCCTAACAATTAGCGTATTAATTTAGCCATATCTTTGGCGGCATAGGTAATAATCATGTCCGCGCCCGCCCTTTTAATAGCTGTCAATATCTCCATCATAACGGCATCTTCATCTATCCATCCTTGAGCGGCTGCCGCTTTAACCATGGCATATTCCCCGCTTACACTATAGGCTGCCGTTGGATAATTAAACTTTTCCTTCACTGCCCGGAGTACATCTAAATAGGCTAACGCCGGTTTCACCATGACAATGTCCGCGCCTTCGTTAATATCCAGCTCGACTTCATGCAAGGCCTCCAATATATTGGCCGGGTCCATCTGATAGGTCTTGCGATTGCCAAATTGGGGAGTCGACTCAGCTGCTTCCCGGAAGGGTCCATAAAAGGCTGAAGCGTACTTGGCCGCATAAGCCATAATGGGAATATGGATATAGCCTTCAGTATCCAGTACCTCTCTAATGTATCCTACTCTCCCATCCATCATATCCGACGGAGCCACCATATCAGCTCCGGCTTTTACATGCGATAAAGCTTCCCGCGCCAGCAATTCCAGACTGGCTTCGTTATTGACGGTTCCATCTGCTTCCACCATGCCACAATGCCCGTGATCCGTATACTCACATAAACACACATCCGTAATAACCAATAGGTCCGGACATATACTCTTGATGGCCCGGGTTGCTTCCTGTACCACCCCATGCTCATCATAGCCTGAACTGCCTAAGCTGTCTTTATGTTCAGGTATCCCAAACAGTAATACGGCCGGGATGCCCAGGGAATTTATCTCTCTGATCTCATCTGGCAACTGGTCTACCGAGAATTGAAAAACCCCGGGCATGGATTCCACGGGAATCTTCTTATCGGTCCCGTAAGTTAAAAAAAGGGGATAGATAAAGTCTTGGACCATTAAATGGGTTTCCCTGACCATGCTGCGTATTTGTTCACTGGCCCTCAGTCTCCTCATTCGGTTTATCGGAAAAGCCACAATATCCCTCCTTAATTATAGAAGCAGGGGGACGTTCTTTTTGCTTCCCTTTCAAGTGCCAT
>CAZYJA010000144.1:0-7525 GCA_964647245.1 uncultured Syntrophomonas sp.
ACCATCAGTGGTTTGGCAGGGGGAAAATCGATTGCGGGAAATATCGCCTTCCTCGGGGGCCCCTTACATTTTTTGTCCGAACTGGGACAAAGGTTTAAGGTTACCCTGAACCTAAAAGAGGAGCAGGCCTTCTTTCCAGAAGAGGGCCAGTTTTTTGTAGCCATGGGAGCTGCGCTGGCGTCCATCTCCAGTAAGCCCATTCTAATATCATCGCTGATTAAGCGTATTGAAAATATGGACCATGCCAATCCGGAAATATATCGGCTTCAGCCGCTATTTAAAGATGCCCAGGAGTTGGATAGTTTCCGGAGACGCCATGAACAGCACAAAATTGCCCGCCGAGAGTTGGATTCTTATCAGGGCGACTGTTTCTTGGGTCTGGATGCTGGCTCAACTACCACCAAGGCAGTGTTAATCGATGCCCATGGATCGCTCTTATATTCTTATTATGCCAATAATATCGGTAGTCCCTTAAACTCTGCCATAGGAATTCTAACCGACCTTTACCGATGTATGCCGGCTGCCGCCCACCTGGCTAATGCGGCGGTTACGGGTTACGGGGAAGGGCTCTTGCAAGCCGCTCTGCGCGTCGATGTGGGTGAAGTGGAAACAGTCGCCCATTATACCGCTGCGCATTTCTTTAATCCCGGGGTAGATCTGATATTGGATATTGGCGGCCAGGATATGAAATGTCTCAAGATAAAGGATGGCACCATCGAGAACATTATGCTAAATGAGGCTTGTTCTTCCGGATGTGGTTCATTTATTGAAGGATTTGCCCATTCCTTGAACATTTCCATCCAGGATTTTTCGACTCTGGCTTTGAGTGCTGCGGCGCCGGTAGACTTAGGTTCCCGGTGTACGGTTTTTATGAACTCCATGGTTAAACAAGCCCAGAAAGAAGGGGCTTCACTGGGCGATATTTCGGCCGGGCTATCCTACTCGGTGATCAAAAATGCCCTTTTCAAGGTGATTAAGATGAGAAGTACCCGAGACCTGGGCGAAAGAATCGTGGTTCAGGGCGGAACCTTTCAGAATGATGCTATCTTGCGAACCCTGGAGATTATCGCTGGTCAACAAGTGGTTCGGCCGGATATAGCTCATCTGATGGGAGCTTTCGGTGCGGCGCTCATTGCCCGCGATCGAAGCCGGGCCGGTCACTTGAGTTCGATTTTATCCCTGCCCCAGCTAAAGCAGTTTTCGATTAAAAGCCGCTTGAATCGCTGTGGGGGTTGCGCTAACAACTGCTTGCTTACGATCAACCAGTTTCAGGATGGCGGCAGGTTCATATCTGGTAATCGCTGCGAGAAGAGTTTGGGGAAAGAAAAATCAGGGCAAACAGTTCCTAATCTATTCGACTACAAATATAAAAGACTGCTTAGTTATAATCCTTTGCCGGAACCGGAAGCCCACCGAGGTATAATTGGTATACCCATGGTCTTGAACATGTACGAAAATTATCCCTTTTGGTTTACCTTCTTTACCGAGCTGGGCTTTAGAGTGGTGCATTCTCCGCGCTCATCCCGGGCGCTTTATGAACTGGGTACGGATACCATTCCGTCAGATACGGCCTGTTTCCCGGCCAAATTGGTGCATGGACATATTGTGGCCTTGATTCAGCAGGGCATAAAGACCATTTTTTATCCGTCTATTATTTATGAGCATTTGGAGCAACCAGAGTCCAATCATCATTTCAATTGTCCGATGGTAATTTCCTATCCCGAAGTGATTAAAAACAACCTGGATATGATTCAACAGCAAAACGTACAATTAATAACCCCTTTTCTGCCTTATGATAATAAGAAGCAACTGGGTGTTCGCCTGGTTCGAGAGTTGTCAGCCTGGGGGATTTCCAAGCCAGAGATTGTCAACGCTCTTACCAAAGCCTGGCTGGAAGATCAGAATTTTAAAGACGAGATTAGGAACCAAGGCAGAGAAGTTCTGGCTTATCTTAAGAAAAACGGTAAACAAGGCGTTGTACTGGCTGGACGGCCTTATCACCTGGACCCGGAAATCAATCACGGAATACCTGAAATCATTACTTCCCTGGGATTGGCGGTGCTTACTGAAGATTCCGTAGCCCATTTGGGAACAGTAGAGCGCCCCATTCGGGTAATTGATCAATGGATGTATCATTCCCGCCTTTATGCGGCTGCCAGTTTCGTGAGTACCCAGCCTAACCTGGAATTGGTGCAGCTAAATTCCTTTGGTTGTGGCCTGGATGCCATAACTACCGACCAGGTTCAGGAGATTTTGAGCTCCCAGGGGAAGATATACACCGTATTGAAAATTGACGAGGGAGCCAATCTGGGGGCTGCCAAAATACGATTGCGTTCTCTCCTGGCCGTAATTAGGGATGGCAGGCCCGCTGTTCCCGTAAAGATAAAAGCTCCTATCCAGTCGAGAATTGTTTTTACTGAAGCCATGAAAAAAAACCATACCATTCTCTGTCCGCAGATGTCGCCTATGCATTTTGAATTTCTGCAGGATGTATTTCGGAGTGAGGGGTATAATATTGAATTACTGCCTACAGTTGACAAAAATGCCGTGGACGAAGGCGTTAAATATGTGAACAACGATGCCTGTTATCCGGCTATTATGGTTATTGGCCAGCTCCTTGCAGCCCTGCAGTCGGGAAAATATGATCTTAACCACACCTCGGTAGTCATGAGTCAGACCGGTGGTGGTTGCCGGGCCACCAATTATATTGGATTGTTGCGCAAAGCCTTGCACGAGGCTGGTTTTGATAACATTCCGGTGTTGTCAGCCAATTTGTATGGGGCGGAAAAAAATCCCGGGTTCAAAGTCAATGCCAGGTTAATAAAGAAGGCAACTAAAGCGGTAGTATATGGTGATTTGCTGATGCGGGTCTTACATCGGGTAAGACCCTACGAAAAAATTCCCGGTTCAGCTGACATGCTGTATGAGCGGTGGGTTAAACGCTGCAAAGACCAGCTGCTTACGGGCACCAAATATGATTTTGCTATGAATTTGCAAGGCATTGTGGAAGAGTTCGACCAGCTGGAAATATCAACTAAACGGAAGCCTCGAGTTGGGGTGGTAGGGGAAATTCTGGTCAAGTATCATCCGGCAGCGAATAACAATATCGTGAGGCTTTTAGAAAAAGAAGGCGCCGAAGTTGTATTGCCCGATCTCATGGATTTTATCCTTTATTGTGCTTATGATTACATTTTTGATCGAGAGTATCTATCTGGTAAATTGAGTGATCTATTAATCGGCAAATTCTTTATTCGCTATCTGGAAAATAGTCGCAAGCAAATGAATTTGCGGTTGAACGAAAGTAATCGCTTTCATGCGCCTTGTTCTATATACCACAAGGCAAATCTGGCCAGTAAGATTATGTCACTGGGCCATCACTGTGGTGAGGGATGGCTTTTAACTGGCGAAATGATTGATCTGATTAACAACGGCGTTCCTAATATCGTGTGTGTGCAGCCTTTTGGCTGTCTTCCCAACCATGTATCCGGCAAAGGCATGATAAAGGAACTCAAACGAAATTATCCTCATGCCAACATTACTGCCATCGACTATGATCCTGGTGCCAGCGAAGTGAATCAACTGAATCGCCTGAAGCTGATGCTGTCAGTTGCCTTTGAAAATGCCCAGTCTAAGCACGATCATGGCTCAAGAGCAACCTTGCCATCCATGCCAATAATCGAGGACAATCTACGCAGCAAAATACCCTAGATTATTACAATCTCGGTCAAACTGGCTGTTTTCTATAAATTTTCTTGGACTGCAGGTATAAATATTAGCAGTTAAGGAGAAAATAGGGAACAGAGGTGATAGGGTCATGAGTAAAAAAATGATGGGGATTCTAATAGGACTAGGATTTATAGCCAGCTTGGGTATCGGCATAGTGGCTTCCGATATTTTACGAGGCGAAGGCGCTAATCAGCAGCAAAAACCAGCTATTCAAGCGAAAAGCACAGAACTGAGATTGGATGCCGCGACCCCCGTAATTTTCGAAAAGGAATATTTGCGTTCCCAAAAGGTACATATATCGGACTTTGAATATAAACAGGATATAATTGGCAACAACCTCGATGAGATCAGAGCCAAGTATACCGAAGCCAACGGATTTACCATAACCTTCAAGGACAGCAGCTTAATTATTCACCAGACCATTGATGATTGGTCACCGGAAGACAAGGCTAAATACCGTTTGAAGGAATTCCGGGGAATGGTAGCCATTTACATTGGACCCACCAGTGAAAATGACAGCCTGCAAAGAGTTACGGCGATTCGTTTTGCATCCTTGCCGGCAGATATAAGGGATGCCATCAGCAGGGGCGAATATGAGTTTAACAACGAGGAAGCCGTAAATGATGCCCTGGAAAATCTCGACGAATACTTTTAATCCGGTTTCCGGTTGGGGCCGGATTTATATAAAGGAGGGTTAAGGCTCACCCGAGCCTAACCCTTTTTTTATGACATAAGCCATAGCTGCCCCTGAGGTTTTGCAGTATCATAGAAAATGAACAAATTATTTGAAGGTGGCATGATTGTGCTGGTTTTAGGAATAGACCCGGGTACGGCGACTACCGGCTATGGGGTGGTAAAAAAGGAGGGGAACCATGAGATAGTGCTCCGGTACGGAGTTATAAAGACTTCCCCGACAATGGATATGGCGAGTCGACTGGTTAAAATAAACCAGGAATATACTGACTTGCTGAACAAGTTTAACCCTGATGCGGTAGCTATTGAGGAACTGTTTCACCATAAAAACGCTAAAACGGTAATTAGCGTGGCCCAGAGTCGGGGAGTTTTACTGATGACCGCAGCCGCCCGGGGAATTGAAATAGCCGAATATACCCCACTGCAGGTTAAACAGGCGGTGACCGGTTATGGTAGTGCAGACAAAAGGCAGGTTCAGCTTATGGTGCAAAAAATTCTGACTCTGGATATATTACCCCAACCGGACGACGCTGCTGATGCCTTGGCAATTGCCATATGTCATTTGCATTCCTATCGTCTGGGGAATTTAGGCAAAGGTGGGAAGATGTCATGATTTCTTTCTTGCGCGGGCTTTTGGTGCAATGTAATCAGGATACTATGCTAGTGGAGGTAGGCGGAATAGGTTACGAAATTCAGATCCATGGCCGTACCCTACCGGGACTGCCGCCGGTGGGATCTGCTTTAGTGGTCCATACCTATTTGCAGGTATTGGATAATGACTTTAAATTATACGGATTTTTAAAAACCGAAGAACTGGAATTGTTTAAAATCCTGTTGGGGGTGTCAGGTATTGGCGCCCGCGGTGCTTTGGGAATTCTCTCGGCCATGAAACCAGTTGATTTTTATCAGGCTATTGTCAGCGCCGATGAAAAAAGACTCTTGTCAGTGCCCGGGATCGGTAAGAAGACTGCCCAGAGATTAGTCTTTGAGCTTAAGGATAAAGTGGGCGGGCGAGAGGGTATAGCTCTGGCCGCAAGTGAAGATACTCACTTTATGGAAGATATTTTGGAAGCTCTGGAAGCACTAGGCTACCAACGCAGCGAAATATTTCCGATGATCATGGATATGCAAGCCCACCATGAACTAGGCGATCGAGTGGAGGATAACATCAAAAAGGTTCTGCGTCGCAAGGCCATGCAGATGAAGAAGTAGGGGGGATTTATTTGCAGGATCATCGCTTGGTATCATCGCAATTTTTAGGGGAAGAAGATAATATTGATAGTTCCTTGCGCCCCTCACGGTTAGCTGAATATATCGGCCAGGCTAAAGCCAAGGAAAAGCTGGAGGTATTTATCGCGGCCGCCAAGGGTAGGGGGGAGAGTCTGGATCACGTGCTCTTGAGCGGGCCGCCCGGGTTGGGAAAAACCACTCTGGCCACAATTATGGCGCATGAAATGGGATGTTCCATCCGTAGAACATCAGGACCGGCTATAGAAAGACCAGGCGATCTGGCTGCAATCCTGACCAACCTGGAACCAGGCGAAGTATTATTTATTGATGAAATCCATCGTTTAAATCGTAGTATTGAGGAAATTATGTATCCGGCCATGGAAGACTATGTAATAGATATAGTTATTGGCAAGGGGCCGGCAGCCCGCACTCTGCAAATAGATCTGCCTCCCTTTACCCTGATTGCAGCTACCACCCGGCCGGGGCTCTTAAGCTCGCCCTTGCGGGATCGCTTCGGAATCAATTGCCGGTTGGATTTTTATAGTGAGGAAGATTTGAGCCGGATTATAGTCCGGGCCGCGACGATCCTGGATATTGCCATCGACAGTCCAGGTGCGGGTGAAATTGCGCGCTGCTCGCGCGGAACCCCTCGGGTGGCGAATCGACTCTTGAAGCGAGTTAGAGATTATGCGCTGGTCAAGGGCAGCGGGTTAATTGATGCGGCTACGGCAGCCCGGGCGTTGGAAATGTTGGAAATTGATAGTTATGGGCTGGATACGGTTGACAGGATGATACTGGATGCTATAATAATTAAATTCGGCGGTGGGCCAGTAGGGCTCGATACCTTGGCCGCCTGCATTTCCGAAGAAACTGATACCCTAACCGATGTTTACGAGCCCTATTTACTTAAACTGGGATTTATTCATAAAACGCCTCGGGGCAGAGTGGCAACCGAGCAGGCTTACCGTCTTATGGGTTACCCGGTTAAGGGTCGGATGGAAGAGCACTCTCTATTTGCGGAGGAGAGTAAAAATACCGATTGAATCAGCGAAGTACCGACTAAGGATAGGTGATTACCATGTCTCGGGTTTTGTTACACATATGCTGCGGGCCCTGCGCCAGCTATCCGGTTCCGGCTTTACGTACCGAGGGTTTTGAGCTGATGGGCTATTATTATAATCCCAATATACATCCCTATAGTGAGTGGCACAAGCGTAAGGAAGGATTGGAACAGTATGCCGGGGCCGTCAATTTATCGGTTGTTTATGATGAAAAGTACAACCCGGTTGAGTATTTTCAGAATATTTCCTATCGCGAAAGTCGGCGCTGCTTTATCTGCTACCAAATGAGACTTGAACAGGCCGCCCATATTGCCCAAAAGGGCAAGTTTGATTATTTCACCACTACATTATTGGTCAGCAAGCATCAGCAACACGACCTAATCCATGAATTGGGTCAGGCCATAGGCGCCAAATACGGAATACCCTTTCTATACCGCGATTTTCGCACCGGATTTAAAGAGACGGGTGAAATATCCAGGGCTATGGGACTTTACCGCCAGCAGTACTGCGGTTGCCTGTACAGCGAAGTGGAACGGTATGCCCCGGCCGAAGTCCGCAAATTATTGAAATAACTGGGGGGTCAATAACTTGGGGTCTGACCCCCAGTTATTCAGTTATTTCCACCAAGTAGGAGATAGTGAAAGATGGACCATATATATGATTTGGAAAGCTACAATTACTATTTGCCGCCCGCTTTGATAGCTCAGTTTCCGGTTGAACCTCGGGATAGTTCTCGCCTGCTGGTATTAAACAAGCGCAATGGCCAGCTGGAGGATAAGATTTTTCGAGAGGTCATCGATTACCTTGAAGCCGGT
>CAZYJA010000145.1:0-7494 GCA_964647245.1 uncultured Syntrophomonas sp.
TTTTTGATTACCCAGAAGAAGGAAGTCGCAGTAGGGTTTGCATCTGTAAATAAGCCATCGCGCTAGCGATTTCGTTCTTCTAGTTGACACCGCCCAAAAGTACGGCAACGTTCGAGAGCTGGAGAGTATTATAGAAAGATTGGTAGTAACCATACCGGGTAACATTTTATCCCGGGAAATCCTACATTTAGATCTCAAAAGGAATTCCGCGGAACCACATCCCCAAATAACGGTCTCAGGAACTGTGCCCCTTAGGAAAGCAGTCGAAGTTGTAGAGAACAGGTGCTGGAACAGGAATTATTAAAATACTCCCTTGAAAGTTGAGAGTGAAAAACTGTCTTACTGGTGGAGTATTTTTATTAGGTGACCGCTAAAATGGCCTTTCAAATTTTCCTGAGAAAACAGCTCTGGTTTGATGTAAAATAATGTTAAGAAAATTATGAGAGTTAATTTGGTTATTTTAGGAATTATAGCATTTATAAACCAGCATTGGCGTAAGGTATTAACGAAGATTTTTGTATTTAGAAAGGAGCAGATAATATGACTTTACCATTGGAGGGTGTCAAGGTTTTAGATCTTTCCAGATATCTCCCTGGGCCTTTTTGCACCCAGATTCTGGCTGATTTCGGCGCGGAGATAATCAAGGTAGAAGATCCAAGAGGCGGAGAACTGGGACGTTCTTTACTTCCGCTCATTGAGGGGGAGAGTTCTCGATTCTATACGGTAAATCGCAATAAAAAGAGTATTACTTTAGATCTTAAGCAGGATGCCGGCAAGGAAATATTCCGGAAGTTGGTCGCTCAAGCTGATGTGGTCATCGATCAATTCCGACCGGGAGTTATGAAGAAAATGGGCCTCGATTATGACAATTTAAAGACTATAAATCCACGTATTATATATTGCGCCATTACCGGTTATGGGCTAACTGGACCGATGCATAATGCTTCCGGGCATGATCTTAATTATTTGAATCTCGCTGGAGTAACGGGATTGACTGGCACTTACCAAGGCATGCCAGCCATGTCCGGAGCGCAGATAGCGGATATTGCCGGGGGTACACTATATTCAGCGATCGCTATTCTTCTGGCTCTGGCCAGCCGCGAAAAGACTGGGCAAGGCCAGCTCTGTGATATTGCTATGATGGACTGTTCTATAAGCCTTCTGGCTTATACTCTGGGAGAATGGGCAGGTTGGGGCAGACTTCCGGAAATGGGGAATGATGTTCTTACAGGCGGCTATGCCTGCTACAACATTTATAAGACCAAGGATGACAAGTATGTCAGCTTGGGCGCGGTGGAGGATAAATTTTGGGCTGAATTCTGTGAGAAAATCGATCGTAAAGAATATATCAAAGAGCAGTGGAATATCGCATTGAAGCAGGATATTATTACCGATATTCGGTCCCTAATGCTCACTAAGAACCGGGATGAATGGGTTGATTTTTTTGCAGACTGTGACATCTGCTTTACCCCAGTATTGACTATGGAAGAGATGTGTGATCATCCCCAGGTCAAAGCTCGGGAAATGATCTTGAAACTTCCGGATGTTGGGGGTTCGGGCCAAGAGATAGCTTTGACTAATGTACCGATAAAACTATCCGGAACTCCTGGAGAAGCCAAATTAACATTCCCAAAACTGGGCGAACATAATGAAGAAATACTCGAGAATGCCGGATATACTGCTGAAGACATTGCGGGATTTCGCGACCATAAAATAATCTAAAACCGAGTAACTTCGGGTTAACCAGATAACCACTTATAACAGGTGGTTTTCTGCTCTTTTCCAGGTTGAAAACTTGAGAATGAAGATTAAGGCAGCTGGGGGAAAACAGAATCAGTTATGACACCGGAGAAATAGCAATGTAGCCTATATTTCCTTTTTCAGTAAGAACCCTCAGCACTCACTTGCGAATAGCAGCTGGCTGGAGGTAATTATAAGGCTCACCCTTCAACAGTGATACAATTCACGTCAAATAGGGTGAGCCACTTACTTTTAAATAGTTAAATGGTTACTTTCTCAAACGGGCAGAGGAATGGGTTTATAACTCTATAGGCATGATCAATATACAGCTAACCCCTGCGCGCCGACCATTGGCAGCCTCGTGTTTCTAAATATCTGCAGCCGGACGAGCCGCCCGTTCAATTCAATGCGGAATACACTTATAGAACCCCGGTTGCCGTTTAGGACGTAAAGGTTGCGTCCGTCCCTGCTCACCCCATTGTCAATCGGGGCAGATCTCCTATTCAGAGTGCTGCGGACGTTTCGAATAAAAGCTAGCCGGCCGTTGTTCCGAATGCGATAAATTGAAATGGTATCATTGCCAGCATTGGTGGTGTAGGCGAAATTTTGATTGCGGGAAACTGCAACCCAGCAGGTTGCCTGTTGGCCATTGGGTACCGAACCGCTAATGACGGTAAGCGCTCCATTCGCACCGACACGGTATGATGACAGCGCATTAGGTCCGGCCTCCGAAACCAACAAGACTCCAGTGGAGAGGAAAACGGATCCGAATGGACCTTCGCCATTAGAGGTATTTACTCTTCTCCCAGTTAAAGTGCCGTTGGGCCTCACGCGGAAGACGGTAAGGCGGTTGGTATTAAGTTCGGAAACCACGAGCCACCTGCGATTACGATCAAATACAATACAGGATGGCTGAGCGCCAGGGGTACTGAGCAAACGTCTGGAGCCGATAATTCGTCTCAGATTTCCGTCATTGCTTACCCGGAAGCCGACGATATTGGAAGCATTAGTTGCGTTGCCCCGGTTGGATACATACAGCAGACTGCCGGACACGGCCAGGCTGTTTGGGCTAATACCTCCCGAAGAAATCTCGTCCACCAGAGTAAGGGTGCCATCATCGGCGACTCGGAAACTGCTAATGGTGTTGCTGCCAGCATTTACGACATAGAGAAAGTGGCCGAGGCGGGACATGACAATAGAGTTTTGAGATGCGAGCGGGTCCACCATATTCGCACCGGTGCCGCTGCCACCAGTGGCATAGGCTTGTATGCGAGTGAGTCTGCCGTTAGGGCCTCTGCGGAAAGCGATGACTCGATTACGGGGAGACGCATTGGTCATTGAATAAACTGCGTTTCTGGGCATTTTATTTTTCTCCTTTCAGTAATGTTTTTTGGAATACGATATATATTATTCAAATAGTGTAATGGTTGGTGCCTATTTCCAGTTATAACGACATCTAAATTCGAAAAAAATAACCCCCGACCGGGCTGAAAGTCTGGTTTTAAAGGGTAAAGAAGATTGAGAGTTACTGAAGGAGTCTGGTTATTCGGTACAGTTCGCTGAGCGGGGTTGGGAAGATGTCTGCATGTTAGGCAATGACTCAGAAAGCAGCAACTGGGGGAGCAAAAATGGGGGGGCTCAATAACTCGGTAACCAATAACTCGGGGTCTGACCCCGAGTTATTGGTTAGGGTCGAATTCCAGCTTTCGATAGGTTCCGTTGGTTTTCATGTGCAGTCTTACTTTATGTCCCCATAAACGCGCAACATATTTTAAGGTCTGCTGCGCGTAATCCAACAATAATTCTCGGCCATCATGTTCCTGGACCATATCCAGAACGTTGTCTGAGCTAATATCAATAACTTTTATCACTGGTACACTGTTCATGCCAGTATTGGTTATGAGAGTGTCCCGCACTATTTCCCATCCAGTCTCATCGGAAATCTCCCTTATTGAATAATGATTTCTTTGTTTCTGGTATTGGAATAGATGTAAATCCCGGCATAGGTCTTCATCCAGGTAGCGGCGGAGGAAGGAGGCATCTCTTTCCTGCTCTCTTATTGCAAATATCGTTTGTTTATCAGTTGACTCGCGATCTAGTTTACTCCATATTTCAAAGCCCAATTGATAGGGATTTAAAGAACCCTCATGAGCGGCAACCACCTGATTATGGCGCTTAATAAACTCCAGATGCATCGATTGGGGCAAATTCAAATGATTTAATAGCTTGTAGTGCCAGAAGCTCGCCCAGCCTTCATTCATTATTTTGGTTTCCACCTGCGGAATAAAATACAGGGTTTCTTCTCTGACAATATTGATAATATCCTTCTCCCATTCGGCCAAACGCGCATGGCGCATTAACAAAAGCAGAATATCCTCTTCGGGCTCCAGCGGAACTTGCTCCCAATTTGGTGCGGCTTCCTTTTTCGTACCGTTCAATAATTGATTCTCAGGTGGTTCGGAATTGTAGTACTTATCCATTAGTCTTTTTTTTTGTTCGTCGGGTGCAAGGTGTTTTTCATTGGTGATACGATGGATCTGGAAACGCAAGGCATGGGCCGCATCCAGAATTCTTTCCACTCGGGTGTAGCCAATACTCGGGTCGGCTATATAACCCCGGAGTCGGTTGGCATGTGATTTGAATATTTCGGTGGTATATTCAGCCCGGGTTCCGTTTCTGAATAGTCGGTTATTTTTGAAGAAATCGTTATGGCCATACACATGCGCTATAGTAAGAACCTGCAGCAGCAGGGTGTTTTCTTTCATTAAATAGGCCAGGCAGGGATTAGAGTTAATCACCATTTCGTAGGGCAAACCGGTCAAATTGTAACGATAATAGGTCTTTTTCCGCTCCCAGGCCTTACCAAAACTCCAGTGCGGATAACGGGAAGGCATGCCTGAATAAGCCTCATAACTGAGCATGTCCTCATAATTGCATATTTCAAATTCCTGGGGATAACAGTTAAGGCTATATTCAGCGACCGCTTCCTCGATAAGACGGTTGTAGTACTCCAACTCGGCGATAGTGTATTCTGCCAATTTAATCACTCCTTATCCGCAACGGTTAAGAGCCGCTTAAAGGCGGGCCAGATATCCTCTTTGTCTTCTATTGATACAGCTACAAAATTATCGGCCTTAATGTGAATCCCAAATGCGGTTAACATGGTGCTCGCCGGCCTATAGAATTGATTTTCGGTTGAATTAATTTCGCCATAGCCAAATAAATTACATAGGGAGCACAGTTCTTTCGCTGTGGCAATGGCCCTGGGGGTATCAGCGGACCAATTATCACCATCGCTGCAGTGGAATGCATATATATTCCATATCTCGGGATTGTAGCGCTCGCGGATCACTTCCAGAGCCTTTTCATAAGCGCTGCTAATAAAGGTCCCGCCTGCTTCACCGCGATGGAAGAAGTCATCTTCATTAACTTCTACGGCCGTGGTCGTGTGATTGATAAACACCAGTTCCACATTCACATAGCGGTATTTGACAAACTGATAGAGCAGGAAGAAAAAACTGCGGGCCAGATATTTTTTGGTCTGATACATGGAACCGGAGTTATCCAGCAAACACATGACTACCGCGTTGGATTGTGGCCGCAGCTCATCTTTGACCCGCTGGTAGCGTAAGTCTTCCTCGCGAAAGGGAAATCGTTCGGTCTCCATTTCCATATCCATTTCTCGATATGACCTTTCCATGGATTTTTGTCTTTTGATTTTTTCCTGCATGGAACGTTTCTTAGATAAGCGGGGCGGAATTCCTTTGCGCTGAATGCCCCAGCGCTTAGTGGTTCGGTCCGTTTCGATATAGGAGAACTTTTTTCGCTGCATATTAGGGAGTTCCAAATCTTCAAACAGATATTGGACCAGATCCTCCAGAGTTATATCGGTTTCATAGTAATCTTCGCCTTCGTCGGTCCCTGCTCCATCGCTTTTACCAGGGCCTTGGGAAGCTTGTTGCTCCCACCGATCACCGCGTTTTTCCTGGCCTGTGCCTGCCACTACTCCCGGCCGATTTTCCCCGTAAATAAATTGATATTCCTTTATACCCCTGATTGGGACCTTAATGACCTTATCCTTGCTTTTGCCAATAATGCTCTCTTCGGCGATAATACTGCCGATATTTTTCTTGATTGAATCTTCCACCAACTGCCGGTGGCGGCGTCGGTCTTCAGCGCTCCGATCGCTGCCCCCTCTATCATAATCTCGAAAAATGGTCACTCACATCACCCCTTTTGCTAGTGGATAGTGGATAGTGGATAGGGGATAGGGGATAGTGGATAGTGGATAGGGGATAGTGGATAGGGGATAGTGGGGACCGGGGTTTTCCTACGGCCCGTTACTACTCCCGTGCACTATCTCGTACGCAATATCTCACACACTATCTCTCCCACGCACTACCCCCACGCACCATACCCACGCACTATATTTAACACACTATCCACTGTCCACTATCCACTATCCACTAATCTCAGTCCCTCCATAAATTATTGGCAGCATACTTTAGAATCACATTACAGCAGTGCTCACAATAGCCATTGAGTTTCATTTCTTCCACCATTTGGTTGTACTTCTTGCCCTGCTCACTATCCCTGACTCGAGCCTGGGTAATTATCCGTGAAAGTTCCCGGACAGACAAAGCGAGTTTTTTTTCAATCGCTTCCTTAAGGGGTTCATAACTGTCATAGTCGATTTTCTTGTCATTTCTCAATAGGGAGAACATATAGGCGGTTACATCATGCCGGAAGCCGCGCGCGGCATTGCCGGTCAAACCTAGCTGGGCTTCAATTGATTCCAGGAAATTTTCATCGGGGTCTAACTCTTCACCGGTATTTTTATCTTTGAGTTTTACCTTGTTAACGAAAGCTTCCGCATGATCCAGATAGTTATTAAATAGCGATTCAGCCTGTTCTTTAAAGCCGTGTATAAAGGCCTTGGTAACTTCTTTCTCCAGAATCCGGTTATACTCTTTTTTTACCACATCCTGTAAGAAACCGATTAACTTTTTCTTCTCATCTTCGGGCAAGTCACTGGCGCGAACTGACTTAACCAGTGCCTCCAATAGAATTATCGGGTTAATACAGTCGTATTCTGAATCAGAAAGCGCATTATCAATAGCCTTCATAATAAAACGGGTACTGATCCCGACGAAGCCTTCCCGACCGGCTGCTTCTCTTAATTCCTTTATGTCTATCCTTTGGGTAGCATCTTTTTGTAAAACTTCTTCCCCGTTGTAAATATGCATTTTGCTGATGATATCCACTTTGGCGGAAGGGGTGAGGCGGCTGATGATGGCGAACATAGAAGCCATTTCAATGGTATGGGGCGCAATATGAGCTTTGAAATTGCTCTTCTTCAGAATCTTCTGGTAGATTTTTACCTCTTCGTTTAACTCCAAACAATAGGGAACTTCGATCTTGACGATTCTATCCAGGATAGCTTCGTTGGTATGATCGGACTTGAATTTATTCCACTCAGATTCATTGGAATGCGCCAGAATTATGCCGTCAAAATAGATCATCGAGTTCTTGCCAGGTGATGGTATCGATTTTTCCTGGGTTGCGGTGAGAATGGTGTGTAGGTATTCAACATCGTTTTTGAAAATTTCTATAAACTCCACCAGACCCCGATTGCCCGCATTGAAGGCTCCATTTAACGAAAGGACCCTAGGATCGTCTTCCGGATATAAGTCCATTTTTGATATATCCACTGAACCGACCAGAACTGAGGTATCTTGATTATTGGGATCCACC